>JAZSJE010000106.1:0-14001 GCA_045534135.1 Eubacteriales bacterium | reverse complement strand
CTCCCTCTTCTTGGCTCACAGAACGCCTTGCCTACGATCCGTCCTCTTTCACTTTTGCTGAAAACCCCGCTTTTGATACCCTTTCGCAAAAACACGAAAAGACCGGAGCGTATACCCGGCTTTTCAGTGCTATTCTATTGTGCGTCAAAGGGTTAATAAAAGCAAGCTGACTGCTAACACAGCGGTCCTAAACAAAGAAATCTTATGCCCCTCTGACAGCTAAAAAGGCTAAATAGGAACAGCCGAAGCTGTAAGACGGTCATTTGCATGCTCACCAACGTTAAATGCTTGTAGGAGCTTTTTTAGCGTTTCTGAAGCCTTCGCAAAGAGCTCAGAGCATCTTTTTTATCGCCTTTTACAATCCCTCCGTCACGGCAAGCATTCTTCGCTACGCTCCGTTGCAAGTTTGCGTTGCAAACATTCCGTGCCACCTCCCTTTACACAAGGGAGGCTTGGTTTTAGTCCCTCTCAAGCGGGTTTACGTAACAATTGCATGGCTGACAGGCCAATAAAAAGCGCACTTGTGCGCAGCCAGTACCTTTAGGGCTATGCCCGAAACTGAAATACCCCCCGGGGGATATTTATTCTTTTGTCGGAATGGAATTGAACTCTACCGCGACGGTCAACCGTCGTCGGCTTATAAAAATTTACGCTTGACGCGGCTACTTTCATATGGTATAATAACAAACATTAGAAGAAATTGGAAAAACGGGAGGGAATTTATGAGTAATAATAAACCAAAACATTTTCTTGTATTTAAGATCATAGGATTTGTGGGAGTTGCGGCTGTTATTGCGGCTATGGTTTTTATCTTTACCGGAATCGGTAATTTTGAAAGCAAAAATTTTCTGATCGGCGGAATGCTGCTCCCGTTCGGTATATTAAGCGCGGTAATAGGATTAGCAATAGGCTTCAGACCCGAAAGCGCGAGATTAAGCATGAATACAGCCAAATACATTCAAGAGGAGAACAAGAAAACTCTTACCGATATTGCCGATAATACTGCCGATATAATGAGCGGTGCGGTGAAAAAAACCGCGGGAGCAATGGCTGAGGGATTTCAAGACTCAATGTTTTGCAAGCATTGCGGAGCCGAGATCGACCAAGATTCGACTTTTTGCAAAAAATGCGGAAAACAGCAGTAATGCTATGATCCGAGCTGTATATCCGCGCGCACTTTAGCGAAAAGCAGTAAAAGAAAAATATTTTCTTATCCGAAAAACGACAGGTCTTGCGCCTGTCGTTTTTTTCATAGCGGGCGCGACAGCTTTTTGCACAGTGATAACACCCAAAAAAACGCTTTCCTCTTTGTTGAAAATGTAAAAAAATATTAATGAGAGCACAAAAAACTTGACAAACCGATCAATTCGTTGTAAAATTAAACTGTATATGTGCCTCTTGTTGAAGTGGCAATAAAAATATATTTATAAAAAGGAGAAAAAGACTATGAAAAAAGGTCTGTCAATCGTGCTTATCCTCGCGATGCTGGCTTCCTTGCTCGTTGTGGCTATCCCCGCAAGCGCTGCAAGAGATGACGAAATGGATACGCCTTGGGAAAACGAGTCGGGTTGGACCGCAATATCCAATGCCGCAGGCTTTAGCTCGATAGCAAACAACGGTAAGTACTATCTTACAAGTGACATTACATTTACAGCAGAGAACTACGTATCTAAAAAGCCTGTAGGTGTTACTATTCACGGTAACGGCAAAACCATTACCCTTCAGGATACTTCCATATTTATGAATGCTAAGGATCTTACTGTAAGATGGCTCAACATTGCAGGTAGCGTCAATTGCAACAACCAGGGTACAAAGTCATTCTGCTCACCCTTCGGTATTTACAATGACGATACAGGTGTCATCATCTTCGAAAACGTAAAATCCAGCCTGAACATTACTTACAGCTGGTCAAAGAACAGATTCCAGTCTGTTTCGGGTGTATTCCACACCTCTAACGCCGGATCTCGCTTTGTAAACGTTGAGTATTCGGGTCTTATAACCTTTGAAAAGAACGCGTTTATAGACTTTACGGGCGCTATCGTAGGTAGGGCAACAGGCACTACCTTTGAGAACTGTAAAGTTACGGGTAACATCCGCTGCAAGAGCGTTCTCAAGACACTTATGTTTGACGACGCGGGTAATCCCGTTTATGACGGTGAAGGTAAGCAGTACCAGAACGACAGACAAGTAGACCTCGGTCTGTTTGCGGGTAAGGCTCAGAGCTGTACCTTTACTGATTGTACCAACTCAGGCTACATATACTTCAGCGGTTCTGCCAGAGGTGGCAGAAAGATAAATAACGGTGCGGGAAGTGAAGAGTCCTCCAGCGGAAACGCTTCTTACGCGTTCCTTGGCGGATTCGTAGGATATCTCGGTGATTCGGGACTTTCTTCGGATCAGAAGACCACGTTTACCAACTGCACCAACACAGGTGATATACATATGTATGGCAACTGCGGCGGTGTAGGTAACGCAGGCGGATTTGTAGGCTACTCACAGATGGCGAGCCTTGAAATGAAGAACTGTACGAACAAGGGCGACGTGCTCGTTAAGTCTGAGGGCGCATGGTGGCTCGGCGGTCTTATAGGTACCTGGGACCATACAAAGAATGCCGATTCTGCTTTTGCCGCAAGCCTTGTTCTTGACGGCTGTAGCAACGAAGGAACTGTTGAGAGCTACAGTACCGGTAAGCCCAATGAGAGCTTTAACGGACAGGGCGGTATTGTAGGTTACATTTATAACTGCTACGACCCCACCGACGTTTCGGTTACTATTACGAATTGTACGAACTCGGGAGATATTACCTGCAATGAGAACTCCACGGGATTTAAGTCCATGAGAGGCGGTATTGTAGGACAGAACGTTTCTGTAATAAATACCTTGTTTGAGAACTGTGTAAACACAGGTAACGTTCTTGCTCCCGCGAAGTATGTCAACAAAGGCGATTACGGTACCGGCGGTATTCTCGGCGGCGCGAGATGCTTTGGTGATACCTGGACAAAGGCACTGTGCGCAAGCATAACCTTCAAGAACTGTGTTAACGCAGGTGATATCAGCGGTATAAACCCCGCGGGTATCTTCGGCGGAGCGGCTGAGGAGACCAAGCTTAAGGAAGGCGCTGTGCTTACTCTCAATATAGAGGGATGCACCAACGCGGGAAACATTACCGACGTTGCGTCTAAAAATGCTGCGGGAATTCTCGCATACGTAGGTCCTTGGACTACTACTATTAAGAATTGTAACAACGGTGGCCTTATCAAGGCTGACGCATGCGCAGGCGGTATCGTTGCTGCTACTACCGCGGATAACGTTCTGAGCATAGATACTGCTGTGAACTACGGAACAGTAGGATACAAGGATATTCTCGGCAACAAGACCACAGGTAGAGCAGGCGGTATCATAGGATCTTCTGCAGCACCTTCGGTTACTGTTAAGAATGCTATCAACATTGGCGAGATTATAGCTGACGCGACCGATTCTATCGGTGCAGTGACCTTCTCTGCCGGCAGCACGGGTAACAAGTACCTCAAGGGTGAGAGCTATTCCGATAACGGAACAGAGATCGCAACTCTTAAGGAGGCTGATGCGGCTGCTGTTGCAACCGGACTCCGCGCTTGTAACTATATGGAAATCTACAAAAATGTAACCGAATACATTGCTAACGGTGACAAGTATATTTATGACGGAACCGAGTCATGGACAGAGATCGTAGCTCTTTGCAACACTGTAAAGGGTGAGATCGAGAACGGAATGAAAAATGTCCTTACCTATTCTCAGGCTACCGCTAACGCGACTCGCGACAAGTTTGAGGATAAGGCAGCGCTTATCAGACTTAAGCCCGACTTTACTCTTATCAATGCTGAGATCAAGAGAGGCGAGGAAAAGAGAGATAACGGTACCACATGGTCACCCAGCACTCTTAAGAGACTCAATGAGGCTCTCGACGCAGCAAAGGCTCTCGTAGCTAAGGGAGATAAGGCTCTTGCTTCCGATATCGAGGAAGCAACCGCAATTCTTACTCAGGCTATTGAAACTCTCAGACGTGTAACTGTTGTCGATCCCGAGGATGATAACAACAGCGGAACTCAGACTCCCGAAAATCCCGAAAATCCCGAAAATCCCGGAACTCCCGATGATGACGAAAACAACGGTGAGAACAACGGTGAGAATAACGGTGAGAACAACGGTGAGAACAACGGTGAGAACAATGGCGAGAACAACGGCAATGAAAACCAGACTCCCGACCAGACTGAGCCCACTGTAAAGCCCACCACTCCCGCACCTACCGAGAAGCCCGAAAGCAGTGGCGGATGCGGCGGTATTATTGGCGGCGCGGCAGTTGCAATGACTGCAATTCTTGCTCTTGGCGCAGGCGTTGTGCTTAAGAAGAAAGACTGATCCGACAGAATACAGGACAATAGAATAAAATAGAATAATATAAAAAGAACGCTCCCGCAAGGGAGCGCTCTTTTTTTCATGCTAAGAAAAAATAAAGATCCCCGCGTGGGGGATCTTTATTTACATCTCGTCCAGAGTAAGCTTAAAGGTATCGAGGTAGGTGTCGCAGAACCATGCTACCTCAGGCATGACGCGGTATGCGTCGACCTCTTTTTTGAGTGCCTTTTCCGCCATCTTGAACTCCTTGTTTCCGCTTTGCAGCTCCTCAAGGGCTTTGATGTAGGCGGATATTTTGTCCGCTGCCTTTACTATTTTGTGCTCCTCACTCTCGGGAGCCACCTCGATTATATCGCGGTAATCATCTCTGAATTCCTCGGGGAGCTTTCCTATAAGACGGTCGTTTGCGATATGCTCGATCTCCTTATAGGATTTTTTAATGTCGTCGTTGTAATATTTTATGGGTGTTGGCAGATCTCCCGTCATGACCTCGCTTGTTTCGTGATAGAGAGCTATGGTCGCTATGCGGTCCGCGTTGAGATCCCCACCGAATTTTTTGTTACGTATCAGAGCCAACGCGTGAGCTATCTGCGCTACCTGCGCGCTGTGCTCGGCTATGTTTTCCTCGGTGACCGATTTCATAAGCCCCCAGCGACGAATGAACTTCATTCGCGCCATGTAGGCGAAAAAGCTGTATTTCATTACTTCTCCTGATCTACGGTGATCGCGAGTCCAAGCTCTGCGAGCGCGCCTGCGTCGGGCTCTGAGGGACACTTGGTCATAAGCTCGGATGCGTTCTGTACCTTCGGGAACGCGATAACGTCGCGGATATCCTCAAGGCCGAGAAGCAGAGTAACAAGTCTGTCAAGACCAAACGCAAGACCGCCGTGAGGGGGTACACCGTATCTGAATGCTTCAAGCAGATAGCCGAACTTTTCCTTAGCCTCCTCGGGAGTGAGTCCGAGGACCTCGAACATCTTGGACTGGATAGCCGAGTCGTGAATACGGATAGATCCACCGCCAAGCTCGGTTCCGTTAAGTACGATATCATACGCCTTTGCTCTGACTCTGCCGGGATCGCTGTCGATATACTGAAGGTCCTCGTCCATGGGAGAGGTAAAGGGGTGATGCTTTGCGTAAAATCTTCCGTCCTCCTCGCTGTACTCAAGAAGCGGGAACTCTGTTACCCAGAGGAACTTGAAATCAAACGGATCGAGAAGTCCGAGACGCTTAGCGCACTCACAGCGCAGAGCGCCGAGTGAGTCGAATACAACGCTGTTCTTATCGGCAACCAGAAGCACAAGGTCGCCTGCCTGAGCATCGACAGCCTGCTTGATAGCCTCGTTTTCTTCTTCGGTGAGGAACTTAGCGTAAGAGGATGAGATCTCTCCGCTCTCTGCCCACTTGAGCCATGCAAGACCCTTAGCACCGTAGGATTTAACGAACTCAACGAGAGAATCTATTTCCTTGCGGGAGAATTTAGCACCGCCCTTGACGTTGATAGCTCTTACGGAGCCACCGTTTTCAATAGCACCCGCGAAAACCTTAAATCCGCAATCCTTAAGGATAGAGGAGAGGTCGCAAAGCTCAAATCCGAAACGGATATCGGGCTTGTCGGAGCCGAAGCGGTTCATAGCCTCCTCGTAGGGCATGCGGATGAAATCCTCCTTGAGGTCGATGTTCATGTACTCCTTGAGAACGTACTTGAGGAAGCCCTCGTGTACTCGGATAACATCGTCCTCGCAGACGAAGGACATTTCGGTGTCGAGCTGAGTAAACTCGGGCTGACGGTCAGCGCGAAGGTCCTCGTCACGGAAGCAACGGGCTATCTGGAAATAGCGGTCAAAGCCCGATACCATAAGCAGCTGCTTATAGAGCTGGGGCGACTGGGGAAGCGCGTAGAATTTTCCCTTGTGAACACGGGAGGGAATGAGGTAATCTCTTGCTCCCTCGGGTGTAGGCTTGCAGAGGTTGGGAGTTTCGATATCTATAAAGCCGTTGTCCGCATAGTAATCTCTCGCAAGCTTGCTGATGCGGGAACGAGCAATGATATTTCTCTGCATATCTGGACGGCGGAGGTCAAGATAGCGGTGGCGCAGACGGAGCTCCGCGTTTACCTTGCTGTTTTCTGTGATCTCAAAGGGAGGCGTTTCAGCAGCCGAGAGTATCTTGAATTCATCAACCGCGATCTCTATCTCACCTGTGGGAATATTTTTGTTTACGGCACCCTCGCCGCGGCGGCGCACAGTGCCCTTTGCGAGAAGAACGTACTCCGCTCTGACACCGAATGCCTTAGAGAAGATCTCTCTGTCGGTGGTGTCGTCGAATGCGAGCTGAAGGATACCTGTTCTGTCGCGAAGATCGATAAATATAAGAGCGCCGAGATCTCTCTGCTTCTGAGCCCAGCCCATTACACAGACACGCTCACCTACGTTAGCCGCACTAAGCTCTGCGCAGAGATGCGTGCGCTTGTCGTTTGCTTTTAAAAGTTCTGCCATTTTTATATATCCTTTCGGTAATGAATTATAATACGTTTCCGTTTTTATCGAACAGGGGAAGCTTTTCGAGGTAGGTGATATCAGGTCTGTCCTGAGCGTCGCCCTCCGCGAGCACGGTCATTTTTCCAACGATCTTACCGCCTGCCTTTTCTACAAGATTCTCGATAGCGGCAAGGCTCTCACCTGTGGAGATAACGTCGTCGACTATGAGGATGCGTTTGCCACTCATCAGCTCCGCGTCTGCTTTGTCCAGATAAAGCTTTTGGTCCTTAGCCGTGGTGATAGAGTGAAGCTCTGCTTCAAAAACTCCCGTCATATAGAGCTTAGGTGCCTTTCTGGCGAGAAAATATTTCTGATTGCCCGCAAGACGTGCCATCTCATGAACGAGCGGGATACCCTTTGCCTCGGCTGATATCATGTAGTCATATTCGGGAGCCTTATCAAGAAGCTGGCGCGCACATGCTGTTGTAAGCTCGGGATCGCCGAAAATCACGAATGCGCCTATCATAAGCTCATCGCTTATAGGGCAGAGAGGAAGCTCGCGGTCAAGTCCTGCGATTTTCATTTTGTAATACATCTGTTCCATATTTTCTCCTTTTCGAGTAAGCATAATCATACATAGTATATTATACACCCAAATTTGCTTCATGTCAATTTATTTCTATACTTTTCTTGAAAGATTTGCACAGCCTACCCAAGCTTTTTGTCTGAGCTCATTTACAAAATTTCCTATATTGACAATTGGCGAAAAGAGTGATATAATGTAGAAGGACAAATATGTTGATTTTGTAAAGGAGATCTTACGATGAGTGAAAAGGAAAATCTTAACGACGTTACTCTTATGGATATGATAAAGGCGATACTCAAAAAATGGAAGGCTCTGCTTTGCGTTACGCTTGCCGCACTCATACTTTTCGGTGGACTTGGAGTGGTGATGTCATTTGTATCAAACCAGGATTACGGTGCCGACGTAGAGTTTTACGTTTCATCCGAAAAGGCTAACAGATACATACTTTCGCTTCTTCAGTCGGACAGCTTTGCTGAGGAGCTTCTCATGGACGACAACGGACTGCCCGAGCAGTATAAGGACACTCAGGGTTACAAGGATGCCTTTGAAAAAAAGAAGACTATAGAGGACCTTACAAAGGAGATTGAGGAGATAGAAAAGGAGCTTGTTTATAAGCCACGTAAGGTGTCTGACGCGCTTAAGGCTTCAAACGAGGCTCAGAAGGTTTACGATGAAATATATAACCACCTTACCATTATGTACGCCTCCGCCGATGCGGTCAACTACAAGAATCAGATAATACAGGCTGAGAACGATCTCGCGGCGGCAAAGACCAAAAAGGATGAGGCAAAGGAAACATACAATGCCCTTGTTATGGAACAAGAGGACATGAAGGAAGACGTTTCTAAGAAGAAGATAGAAATAGAGGAGCTTAAAGAGGAATTTTTGCTTCTCAAGGACGAGCTTCTTGTTAAATACAGAGCGAACAGAGAAAATGCGGCGAAGATCATTAAGATCAAGGATAGCATTACGTATAAGTACGCAGAGGCTCAGGACGTTGACAGTCAGGCGCTTCTTCAGATAAGCGTGGCGGTTTACCAGGACGAAAAGACGGCTAAGATGATAGTTGATAAGCTGCCTAAGACCATGGATAGCTTTATTGCGGATAACGTAAATCAGGAAGTGACCTGCGAATATATGAGCGCGCTGAGCTCGGTCCGCAAGATCGACGCGAAGCCGCTTGTAAAAACTACTGTCAAGTACGGAGCTATAGGTGCCCTTGTCGTGTTCTTTATATCCGTTTGCATAGTAGTTGCGGTATTTCTTTCTAAGGCTGACAAGAAAAACAACGAACAAAAATAAAAGCATAAAAAAGCCGAGGCATCATTATGAATGCCTCGGCTTTTTTATACGTATAGCTTAGTGAAACTAGAACATCCCCCCTTGGCGCACCTACCGTATAGCGGGTCGCCGTTGTGGGGATGTTTATTTGATCCTTTTGATCGCGTTGCTTTTGGGAGCAGAGCCATTTTGGTAGGCTCTTATTATCTGTGCCGCTTCAGACCTGCTTTCTGTGCTGAATATAAAATGCTCTGCGCGGACACCCGCACGCGCGAGGTCGTCCCTGCGGTCTGCCATATATATCGGCACGGAATTGAAGATCACGCTTCGGTGGGCATATCTCATCCTTACAGGAAAGCAGACACCCTTGCGGTCGGTAAGGCTGAGCTTTCCGCTTTGACATTCGTTACAGGAGCCAAGCTCCTTGCCTACGCACTTTTCGGTGAGCATAAGCGGAAGTCTGCCGTAGACTGTTGCGCGGACAGAAGCCTTGCTGAGCCCGCGTATCTGGGCAAGAGTGAGCTCGGGAGAGAGGATCACGTCGTTTATCCCCAAGGAATTAAGGAAAGCAACGCTTGACGCATTTGTGACGTTGAGCCTTAGATCTCCGTATAGCTCAAAGCCATATTTTTTGAGCATTTCGAGATGTCCGAGATTTCCAAAAAGAGCATTACATATGCCCCGTTCCTTGGCGACAAGAAGCATTTTTTCGATCTGTTCCCGCTGAGAATCGAATATTACCTCGGGTAGCATTACACCGAGTTTTTCGTTTGCTTTTTGGGGGCAATCCTCAAGAGGAACGAAGATCTTATCGAAAAACTCCCACGCTTCCTCGGGGATCTCGGTCGACCTGTAAAATATCGCGGTTTTTCCGAAAGCTATCCTCCTTTCGGGGATATTGAGCGGTAGCCTTTTTATATCGCTCTCGCTTGCGGTACATATGGGAGATAGCGCATCCACAGCCGCGCGTCTGAGCGCATTGAGCGAGGAGATGGGAAGCATTATTCCCTCGTCAAGATCAATGGACAGTGAGGTCAGGCTGTAGGGAGTATTTCCAAGCTTTGAGAGATTTCTCTCTACTACCTCACGCGTCAGCGGTGCGTTTATCGCCTCCTGCGGAATGTCACCCGTAACGCACACGGTTCTGTCGGGCAAGCTGGCACTAAGGCTGATGGGAGCGCCTTTTTTGAGAGAGGCGGAAAACTCTATGGGGATCCTTCGGGTTATCCTTTCAAATGGGGAAAGCTCGGCGCTAAGACGCTTGTCCGCCTCGGAGCGTATGCCCAGCATAGAGCTGTTTATCCTTTTTGAGTAATATCCGTCGGTAAATCCACCGCGTGAAAATACTTCGGCAAGACGTGACATGTCACGCTTGTCCGCGTTTCTGTTTTCGTCAATAAGTCTGCGCCAGATCGACACGACGTCACGCACGTATTCGGGTGACTTCATGCGCCCTTCGATCTTGAAGGAGCTGACGCCCATATCGCAAAGCTCGGTTATATGCTCGGCAAGCGAGAGATCGCAAAGCGAGAGGGGATATGCCTGCCGTCCCTTTACGGTGTAGGGCAGGCGGCAGGGCTGAGCACATTCGCCTCGGTTTCCGCTGCGTCCGCCAACGGCAGACGAGAAAAGACACTGCCCCGAGGTGGATACGCACAGCGCACCGTGAACGAACACCTCTGCTTCAATGGGAGAGCTTTTGCAAAACGTGTAGAGATCGTCGCGCGACATCTCCCTGGCACATACCATACGGGAAAATCCCGCGTCCGCGAGAAGCCTTGCCGCATCTGTATTGTGACCTGAAAGCTGCGTGCTCGCGTGAAGATCGATAGGAATACGCTTTTTGAGCTCGCGTGCCATGCCTATATCGGCAACGATAAGAGCATCGGCACCTGCAAGATACGCAAGCTCGGCGGCGCGAAGATAGTCCTCGCGCTCGCGGTCAAAAATAAGCGTATTTGCCGTAATATATACCTTTACACCGTAGGAATGAGCGAGAGAAATGCCCTCTCTGAGCTCGTCGGGAGTAAAGTTTTTTGCGTTGATGCGCGCATTAAACGCGGCACCGCCCATATAGATAGCATCGGCACCTCCTTCAATGGCGGCACGGAGAGCCAAAGGAGAGCCTGCGGGAGCGAGAAGCTCGGGTAGCTTTATTTTGTTTTGCATAGGGACTCCTTTGCTTTTTTGGTTCTTTCTTAAAAGAAAGAACCAAAGAACTTCAACCTTGGGTTTTGACTTGTCGTAGTCAGTACGCTGACATAGTTTACGCACAAACCAAATAGTAAAGTTTTGGCGCGTTTTTAGCGCTCGCGGGTTAAAACTGCTTACTTATTTTTAAGCTCCTCGTTTTCCATAAGTACTTCCTCAAGCGTTGCCTCGGTCATCGCAAGCTTTGCCTCAAGCGCCTTGAGCTTTCTCTGTATCTTTATACGTTCAGAGCAGTAATCGAGCGCGCAAAGGAGAGCTGCCTCTGTCTTTGAGCAGCTTCTGCTTGCCGCGCGTATTTCTCTCATCTTTCTGTCAACTATGCCTACCAGTGCTTCTACTGCCTCGGGGGATTCCTCGCTGATTACGTTCATCTCTATGTCGGATACCGTAATTGTATATTTTTGGCGCATTTTTTGTTTCCTCCTGTATTTTTGTAAATTTTCCTCTTGCAAACAGAGAAAAAAGAGTGTATAATGGTCTATGTATATATTATAATACAAAACCTCACGTTTTTAAAGGGCTTTTGCAAATTTTCTGACTTTTAGGGAAGGATATTTTTATGGGATATTTCAGAGATAGCCGACGAATAGTGGTAAAGGTCGGTACCTCAACTCTTACACATAATACAGGACATCTTAATCTGCGCCGCATCGAGCGTCTTGTTAAGGTGCTTTCGGATATGAAAAATTCCGGCATTCAGGTGGTCCTCGTTTCCTCGGGAGCGGTAAGCGCAGGTGTTGCGAAGATGGGCTTTGGCAGAATACCGGTGACACCCGAGGAGAAGCAGGCTATGGCTGCTATAGGTCAGAGCGAGCTTATGAAGATGTACGATAAATTTTTCTCGGATTACGGACACACCGTAGCGCAGATACTTATGACTAAGGACGTTCTGAGCAATCCCGCACGAAGAAGCGCGGCTGAAAATACATTTAACAGACTCCTTGAAATGAACTGCATCCCCGTGGTCAACGAAAATGACTCGGTTTCTACCGATGAGCTTACCAAATTTGGCGGAAACGACATTCTCTCGGCTCACGTTGCTCAGCTTTGCGAGGCGGATCTGCTGCTCAATCTTTCCGACGTTGACGGCTTTTTCGACAGCGACCCGAGAAGCAACCCCGACGCGCGTCTTATCGAGCGTGTGGAGGAGCTTAACGATGAGATCTATGCTATCGCGGGCGGAGCGGGCACCGATAGAGGCACAGGCGGAATGATAGCAAAGCTTAATGCCGCAAAGATAGTCACCTCGTCGGGTATACCGATGTTTATTCTCAACGGTCACGAGCCCGAGATACTTTATACTCTGCTTGACGGCGGACACGTGGGTACATATTTCTGCGCGCCGAAAAAGGATGCAAAATAATGCCTAAGGAAAGCAAAAAAGCAAAAAAAGAGCGGATGGCGCATATAGTCGCGCGACTTGAGGAACGCTATCCCGAGGCGGAATGCGCTCTTGAGTACGGCGGTGAGCCATGGAAGCTTCTTGTAATGGGCAGACTCTCCGCACAGTGCACCGACGCGAGAGTGAATATTGTCTGTAAGGAGCTTTTTGAAAGCTTCCCGACTATCGAAGCGCTTGCGGCAGCGCCGCTTGAGGATATAGAGGAGATAGTTCGTCCATGCGGACTTTACCGAACCAAGGCGGCTAATATAAAGTCCTCGTGCAGAGCTGTCATAGAGAGGTTTGACGGGCGTATACCCGACACCATGGAGGAGCTGCTCACACTCGACGGAGTGGGGAGAAAAATAGCTAATCTCCTGCTTGGAGATATATATAAAAAGCCTGCGGTGGTGGCTGACACCCACTGTATACGCATTTGCGGTAGGCTTGGATTTTATCCCGAAAGCCTTAAGGATCCGCATAAGGTGGAGCTCACTCTGAGCGAAATTATCGAACCGTCCAAGCAGTCGGATTTTTGCCACAGAATAGTCTGGTTTGGCAGAGAGATCTGCTCGGCACGGTCACCGAAATGTAACGAATGTCCCTTAAGGGATCTGTGTAAACACAAAACATAAAAAACATGAAAAGAGGAAAAGAAAATGTACAGAATAGGCGTTGACCTTGGCGGAACAAATATAGCCGTAGGACTTGTTGACGAGGAATACAATATCGTAATAAAGAAAAGCACTCCCACAAAGGCGGAACGACATCCCGACGAGATAGCGGCGGATATAGCTATGCTTTGCGAGAAGGTCTGCGCTGAGCAGGGAATTGATATCGCGGATATAGCAAATATAGGAGTCGCAACGCCCGGTATCGCGGACTGCGACGCGGGAGAGGTAGTGTATTCCTGTAATCTGCCCTTCCGTAAATATCCCCTCGCGAAGAAGGTGGCACAAAAGCTTGGAGTTGACGCAGGCAGAGTAACACTCGCGAATGACGCTAACGCTGCGGCATGGGGCGAGGCTGTCGCGGGTGCGGCAAAGGGAAGCTCCAATAGTGTTATGATAACTCTGGGCACGGGAGTCGGAGGCGGAATTATTATTGATAATAAGATATATACGGGCTTCAACTATGCCGGCGCGGAGCTTGGTCATATCGTTATAGAGATAGACGGAGCTCAGTGCGGATGCGGCAGACGCGGATGCTGGGAGGCATATTCCTCGGCAACAGGACTTATCCGTATGACACGTGAAAAAATAGAGGAGCTTCGCGCAAGCGGTGAGGATAGCGTAATGCTTAAGGCAGAGCGCATTTCGGGAAGAACTGCGTGTGAGGCTATGAGAGCGGGCGACAAGGCGGGCAAGGAGGTTTACGATAAGTACGTAAAATATCTTGCTATGGGACTTGCTAATATAATCAACATATTCCAACCCGAGATCATTTCGCTTGGCGGTGGAGTATCCAACGAGGGACAGTCGCTTATCGACGCGCTTTTGCCCTTGGTAAGAGGAGAGCAGTACGGAAGCGATCTGCTTGATCCCCATAAGCTTACCGAGCTTCGTATAGCAAAGCTTGGCAATGACGCGGGTATCATTGGTGCGGCAGCGTTGGCTTAACACAGGTCACGCACAGACCAAAAAGTAAAGTTTTGGCGCATTTTTCAA
>JAZSJE010000207.1:0-5994 GCA_045534135.1 Eubacteriales bacterium | reverse complement strand
GTAAGACCGGTACATCTGCAAAACGCAGAGCTTCCTATGCTCGTTACGCTGTTTGGTATGGTTATGCTCGTAAGACCGGTGCAACCGTAAAACGCACACGTGCCTATAGTTGTTACACCAGTACCTATGGTTATGCTCGTAAGACCGGAGCAACCGGAAAACGCATAGTTTTCTATACTCGTTACGCTGCTCGGTATGGTTATGCTCGTAAGACCGGTGCAATCGGAAAACGCATAGTCTGCTATAATCTTTGTCCCATCTTTTACAGCACAGCTTGTAACCGTATTTTTTGCTTTAATTAAATGATTTCCTATATACAATACGCCATTATCCCAATTTGCTTCATTGTTATAGTATGCTGTACCAGAGAACAACTCCTTTTCAATGCTCGTAACGCTGTCGGGGATACTTATATTGGCAAGTTTTTCACAACCTGCGAACGCCCATAATTCAATATTTGTAACGCTGTCGGGAATGATTATACTCGTAAGTCCTGTGCAATCCTCGAACGCGCCAGTCTCAATGATTTTAACACTGTTAGGAATGCTTATAGTAGTAAGTTCTGTGCAGTTTGAAAACGCCCAAGATCCAATATTCATGATACTTCCATCTGTAGGTATTACGCTTGTGTTGCAACCTTGTATCAAAGTTTTTGATTCTGTTTCTATTAAGCAATTACCTTTACTGTGATAAACTGAATTTCCTTTGGCTACGGTTATACTCGTAAGTCCTGTGCAGTTGGTGAACGCAGACGCTCCAATGCTCGTAACACTGTTGCCAAGCTTTACACTCGTAATTCCTGTGCATTCGGAAAACGCACAACCTCCAATGCTCGTCACGCTGTCTGGTATAATTATTCTCATAAGTTTTATGCAAAGATCAAAAGCAAAATCTCCAATGCTCATAAGGGTACTGTTTTCAGCAAACTCTATATTCGTAAGTCCTGTGCACCTATAGAATGCATAATCTCCAATGTTCGTAACGCTGTCGGGTATGGTTATGCTTGTAAGTCCTTCGCAATCGTAGAACGCATCACCTCCAATACTTGTAACTGGTAAATTATTATATTTCCCAATAACGATTTCCGTATCTTCACAAGTACCAATTCCAACAACGGTATATCCCTTGCCGTCACCGTTTAATTCAAACTCCAAACCCTCAGAACTTTCGGGAAGATGACTTACATCAATTTCCGGTTCGGTATCTTCATTTTCACCGTTATTATTTTCTTCATTAGTATTGTTGTCAGGCTCATTTGAACTGCTCGGTTTATCCGAATTACTCGGTTTATCTGAACTACTCGGCTTCTCAGAGTTGTCGGTTTTATCTGTACTCTCCGTACTACTTGTACCCTCCGTACCTTGTGTGGTTTTTTCGCTTGTTTGCTTTTCGCCCTCATCACATGATGCAAATACGGTGAGAAGCATAACTGCCACCAAAATACACGCCAAAATTCTTTTCATTTGTCTTTCCTCCAAAATCAAAAAAGTGTGTGCAGCCGAAGCCACACACACTAAAAAATGTAGGACCTCGATTTGCTACCACACAAAACTATCAACACTCACCAGAGAACGTCAAAAGTGAAGCCTACATTTTTTTGCAAAAAAATAGCCCTCTGATAAGTGTTATATTAAGTTTTGTGTGGTAAGTAAATTATATCATACTTTTTTTATTTTGTAAAGCAAATGGAAAAATTTGCTTGTTTTCTTTTTTAAGTTGTGTTATAATTGGTATATAAAAACAGGGAGGTCTATTATGAAGCTTAAATTTGACGTTGAAAAAAATCAGCCCGATCCTTTTATATTTGAGGACGGGGGAAAGTTCTATCTCTACGTTACCGCGTACAACGGAGTTGAAGCCTATGCATCTGACGATATTTTCGGTGAGTGGCATTTTGAGGGTATCGTTGCCTCGGTGAAGGACGGTCATAACTATTGGGCTCCCTCTATTATCAGACTTGAGGACAAATATTACATATATTTCTCCTGCATAATCGGTGAGGATTTTGAGTTTATGCACGTTATGTCCTCCGATTCTCCTTTGGGACCTTTTGAAAATCCTAAGCGTCTGTACGATTATTTTTCTATCGACTCTCACGCTGTCAAGACCGATGACGGATTGTTTTTATGGTTTGCCAGAGATGAGGACGATCACAAGGAGCGAGTAGGAACGAGAATATGTATTGACCGACTTCTTGACCCCTATACTCCCGAATATAAGGTTCGTGACGTTATTCTTCCTACTCTCGACGAGGAGATAAACACGAATAAATACACCAAGGAGTGCCCTTGGCACACCATAGAGGGACCGTTTTGGTTCTGTGAGGACGGTTGGCAGTACGTTATGTACAGCGGAGCCTGCTTTGAGAACGATATGTATCACGTTGGCTATGCGAGCGCGAAAACCGACGAGAGTGATCTGACAAAGATAGATTTTGTCAAGCACACTCCGAACGGAATTTTCTCTCCTGTTCTGATAAAGAACGATTTTGAGGAGGGAACAGGACATCACAGCGTTATAAAGCACAATGGGGAGTATTATGCTATATATCACGCACGTGATTACCGTGATGTTAATGATAAAAATTACGTTGAACGCAGAACGGCAAGAGTTTGCAAGCTTCACGTGAAGGACGGAATTATAACAGCCGAAAGATATAAGGATAAAATATAAATAAAAACGCCAAGCTGTGCTTGGCGTTTTTTGTTTATATATTGGTTTTTCTGAGGAAATCTCCGTAGAGCTTTTCCTGTAATTTAGATACCAGCTCAGGTGCTCTGCCGCCTACCTTCTTTCCGTCGACCTCGTATGCGGGACGGAACTGAGTGCCCGAGGATATTACTACTACCTCTGCGGCATTCATAAGCGTATCGAGCGTAAAATGCTCCTCTATGCAAGAAATATCGAGCTCTTTGCATGCCTTTATCATGTGGGCTCTTGTTACACCGGGAAGGATGAGATTGTCAGCGGGTGCGGTCTGTATAGCGCCATCGTCGCGGATAATGCATATATTGGAATGAGCGCATTCGGTAACCATTCCGTCGCGGTGGAAAATAGCCTCGTCCGCACCTGCCTCCTTTGCGGCAATAGATGCCATTACTGTTGGCAGCAGATTAAGTGTCTTCATATTACAATGGAAAAATCTTGTGTCGGGAGCAGTGATAAGCTTCATCGGCTCATAAGGAGGGAGCATCTGCTTTTCTCTGATGGTTACCCAAACGTTTGCCCTTAATTTCTCTTGCGGTGCGTGACTTCTCATCTCTGTGCCGCGCGAGACCTGCCAGTATATAAGCTGCTCATGCGCGTCTACCTTTTGTGAAAGATCATAGAGCAGGGCAGAAAATTCGTCAGCCGTCAGAGGCATATCATATCCAAGATATTCTGCGCTTTCATACATTCTCGTCATGTGCTCATCAAGTGCGTATATCTTTTTGTTGCGCGCGTATGCAACCTCAAAAAGACCGTCACCGAAAAAGCCCGCGCGGTCGTTCATTGGTACGTTCATATTCTCTATAAGGTCGTATTTGCCGTTATAATAGCCGAGATTTTTCATAGCGTTTTCCTTTCGCCGTCATTGAGTATATTATATCATATTATAAGCCCGCGTGTCAATATTATTAAAAAACTGTAAAGATACTTTTTTAGTTAGAAGTATTGAAAAAAGCGAAAATAAATGATATAATGAGATGATAACTTTTGTAAGGAGGAAGGGACTTGAAATTATCGCAGAAAACGGTACTGATAGAAAAGATAAAAGAATCTTTGGCATCGGTTTTGCCCGTTACGGGAATAGTATTGTTTCTTCTTGTTACGTTTGCTCCTATAGAGGCGCCTGTATTTTTGGCATTTATCATAGGTGCAGTACTACTCGTCTTTGGAATGAGCCTGTTTACGCTTGGCGCTGAGATAGCAATGATGCCTATGGGTGGATACGTAGGCTCAAAGGTGACGAAAACAAAAAAGCTTTGGATCATAGTGCTCGTTTCATTTTTTGTAGGAGTTATGATAACTATATCCGAGCCAGACCTTACTGTACTTGCGGATCAGATAGGAAGCATTGATTCATTTTTACTTATTGTCGCAGTTGGTGTAGGTGTCGGTGTAATGCTGGTCATCGCTATGCTGAGAATTGTTTTCAAGGTAAGGCTGAAGTACCTTCTTTTGATATTTTACGCAGTAGTTTTTGCTATGGCATTCTTCGTGCCTAAGAGCTTTCTTGCGGTTTCATTTGACTCAGGTGGAGTTACTACAGGACCTATGACGGTTCCGTTTATTATGTCGCTCGGTGTCGGTGTTGCGTCTATAAGAGCCGACGAGGAGGCTGAAAATGACAGCTTCGGTCTTATAGCGCTTTGCTCGGTAGGACCTATAATAGCAGTTATGCTCTTAGGACTTTTCAATAACGTTGGAACGATTGACACAGGTGAATATGCGCCGTATATATATACTGACTCACGAGAGATATTCTGGAGCTTCTTTACGCAGCTGCCTCATTATGCTAAGGAGGTAGTTTTCGCTGTAGGACCTATAGTTGTTTTCTTTCTTGTTTTCAGAGCCTTGAGCGGAGGACGTGGAACAAAGGGGCTTGGCAAGATAATGGTGGGAGTTCTTTACACCTTTGTTGGACTTACTCTTTTCCTTACAGGTGTAAACGTAGGATTTATGCCTCTTGGAAATCAGCTTGGCGGTATACTCGCGGGCTCTTGGCTAAAATGGATGATAATTCCTATCGGAATGATAATAGGTTATTTTATAGTTGCTGCAGAGCCTGCTGTTCACGTACTTACAAAGCAGGTAGAGGAGGAGACCTCGGGCGCAATTCCCGGAAAGGTTCTTTCTCTGGTCCTCTCAATCGGTGTTGCCGTTTCTGTAGGAATAGCAATGCTCAGAGTACTTACGGGTGTTCCGATACTTTATGTTGTGGTTCCAGGATATGCCATAGCGCTTATCCTTTCATTCTTCGTTCCTGACGTATTTACCTCTATCGCGTTTGACTCGGGTGGAGTTGCCTCGGGACCTATGACAGCGACCTTCCTCTTGCCCTTTGCGGTAGGAGCGTGCGCGGCAGTTGGTGGAAACGTTGCCGAGGATGCGTTTGGAGTAGTAGCCATGGTCGCTATGACGCCTCTCATAGCGATACAGATACTCGGTCTTGTTTATAAGATCAAGCATGGCAAGTCACAAAAGACCGAGCCTGATATGCCTATAATTGGCGAGGACGGACAGATGGCTATTGACTTTAATATTGTTGAAGTTAAGTCTGACGAGGTTGACACAGATGCTGCTACAGAGACATATGGGGACGATGATATTATTGATTTTTGAGAAAGGGGGATATAAAAATGAAGGGACTCTATTTATTGCTTACAATTATAAGACGCACGGATACCAACGAATATGAGAATTTCTATAAGCAGAGCAACGTGTCGGTAATATATACCGCGCAGTGTAACGGTACAGCACAGGAAAAAACACTCTCACTTTTGGGTATAGAGAAGAACGCGAAAAGCCTTCTTATATCCCTTATGACAAAAGAAACGCTTAAGGATGTTATAAAGGGTCTTACGGTAAATATGAAGATAGACCTGCCAGACAGAGGAATTGCGGTAGCGATACCGCTTTCCGGGATCGGTGGGGCAAAGGCTCTCGAATATTTCAGCGCAGGTCAAAAAGAGGATAACTCTGAAGAAACAGCAAAGGAGGAAACCAATATGCAAACCAATCAAGAGCTTATTGTTGCTATTTATGAAAAGGGATATACCGATATGGTCATGGATGCCGCTCGTGAGGCGGGTGCCGCGGGAGGAACCACTATTCGCGCTAAAGGAACAGGAGCAGGTGCGCAGAAATTCTTTGGACTCTCTTTGGCAGAGGAAAAGGAGATAGTACTCATAGTTTCGGGTGCTTCGGGTAAAAAGGATATAATGAAAGCTATTATGCAGAAGGCGGGAATAGATACCAAGGCTCATGCCATAGTGTTCTCCCTGCCTGTTA
>JAZSJE010000185.1:0-3225 GCA_045534135.1 Eubacteriales bacterium | reverse complement strand
TGTCCAAGTCTTTTAAATCTCGCGTCAAGATCGCTCTGTATATTTTCCCATATCGCATAGCCGTATGGACGGATTATCATACATCCCTTAACGCCCGAATAATCTACGAGCTCAGCCTTTTTTACAACGTCTGTGTACCATTGAGCAAAATCAGTATCCATTGATGTGATCTGCTCTACCAATTTCTTTTCATTTGCCATTTTTTGATCCTTTCTCGCCTGAGAATTAAGCATAATATTTCATAATACATATATTATAAAACAAAGTAGCAAAAAAGTCAAGACAGAGCCACGCAGATTTTTAATAAATTAGCGAAAAGGAAGAAAAAATGCAAGAAAAAAAGATAAAAATTTTATCGGTGGACTTTAACCGCGAGGATAAACGGCAGCTGATGGAAAAAATATCTCAAGGATTGAGGTCAGGTGCTGTGACAACAATATTTACACCTAACCCACAGATGCTTATAGCGGCAAAAAGGGACGCCACACTCTCAGATCTGCTAAACAGCGCAAGTATAAAGCTTCCTGACGGAATAGGAATATCAATAGGCGCAAAAATTCTTAAGGAAAATATTTCGGAGCGAATATCGGGAATAGATTTTGCAAAAGAAATTTTAGAGCTTGCACAAAATGAAAACTATTCGGTATTTTTACTGGGGGCAAAGCCAGGCAGAGCCGAGCTTGCTAAGGATCAGCTACTGAAAAACTTTCCGCATCTAAAGATATGCGGATGCAACGATGGATACTTTCAAAAGCAAGGTGAGGAAAACGAAAGGATCATATCAAAAATAAACGCTTTGAAGCCCGATATTCTTTTTGTATGTCTTGGCTTTCCTGCTCAGGAGCGCTGGATAAGCGAAAATCTTCCCTCTCTGCCCTCGGTAAAGCTCGCCATGGGACTCGGTGGGAGCATAGACGTATGGTCGGGACATGTTAAGAGAGCGCCCAGAGCCATGCAAAAAATCGGTCTTGAATGGCTATGGCGAATGATAAGGGAGCCACGCAGAATAAAAATCCTTATTGACATTCCTACCTTTTTATTTGATGTATATATGCAAAAAAGAGCGCTTCGCGGCAAAGCAAAGCGCTCTTGAAAAGTGTCGTTTTTTAGAGAGTGAAGTAATAAAATTTTATTTTTTTACACTTTATTATTTTAAAAAGTACCCGTAATATAGAGATATTAAAAATTTACTTTGTATTTTTTATCAAATCAGCATGCGATGAATTTTTCAAATTCGTGGTAATAGTCTCTATCCATTTCTATTGTCATTTCGCTCCAGTCAAGCTTCTTTGCCAGAAGAACTCCCAAAAGGCTCTTTGCGTTTACGCAAAATTTGGAACCGCTCTTGAGAACTATCTTGCCCTGCAGCTTAGTAGCTATTGCCACCATCTCTTTTGCATCCTGCATCGTATCGATCTCAACTTCATAAACATATTTATCGTTTACACTCATTTTTATACACCGTTCCTTTCTCGGCTTATGGTAGAAAAGTAATTGTTTGGGTACTTCCTCTCTACGTGGCACATTCTAAACCTCGTTTGTGTCTAAAGTATGAATAAATATAATATATTTTGTAACATCGCACAAAAATTGCAAAATATTTTTGTTAAAAACCACCAAAGTCAAAATAAAAAGGAATAAGTCTGTCGAAAACAGGCTTATTCCTTTTCCTTATCCTTCTTTTTCTGGTACATTTTCTGTATACCAAGATATGCCAAATATCCAAGTCCGCTTATTACAGCGGATGCGCCGAATATGATTATCCCCTTTAATATCTTGCCCTCGCCAAATGCGTTTCCTCCCAATGTCGACATTAAAATTGACGGAATGCGCGCGACCGAGGTTATCAGCATATACGTGGATATCTTCATATCCGTAAGACCTATTACGTAGGTCATCAGATCCTTTGGCGTACCGGGTATAAAAAACAGCAAAAAGATCGTTGCGTTTCTTTTTTTCGGCTCACGCAGTATCGGTAAGGAGTCTATCTTTTCCACCGGATAAAGAGCTTCAACAAATCTCCGACCGAATTTTCTGACAAAGAGCATCGCGATCACGCTTCCGAGTGTTATTCCCGCCATACACAGAAAAAGTCCCAGCCACGGTCCAAAAACTATTCCCGCCATAGTTTCAACAGCTTCACCGGGAATGAGCGCTATCACGACCTGTACGATGCATACCCCGAGAAAAATCAGCGTCCCCGCCATCCAATTTTCTGACACGTAATCACGCATGATCAGCATATTTTCCGTTGTCAGATAATCTCTGAAAAGTATGATCCCAACTACAGTAAGGACACATATGACGACCGACACGATAGATATGACCGTTGCCGCATAGCGCTTTGAATATTGCTTTTCATTTCGCTTTTCTTTCATTTATGTCCTCCCTTCGTTTCAAAATCATCAGATATAAACATTATACCACATTTTTTAAAAAAGCAAAGTATATTTTTAAAAAAACTCCCGCCGAGCGGGAGTTTTTTATCTATTTGCATTTCTTTTTTGGAATATTCATCAATACGTATATGCCTACGAGCAGCAACACCGCCGTGCCTAATATAACGTACATAATTCCTTCTGTGACTCTCGTGTCAAAGAAATAAACGTTGCAGTCTATCGCATCCCTCATAGCCTCTATCGCATTTTTAGGGACACCGTGCACAGCCAACTCATCAATAGCCCCTCCGAGAGCGTGATTGCGAAGCAATGCGGTTCCGTACGTTCCGTGCAAAAATGATATTACTCTTTGAAGCCCCGTACCAAATGATGAAATAGGCATATATGCTCCGCATATAAAGCCATATCCCGAGCTTACGATCGTTCCAACGGCAGATATTTGACCCTGACTTGAAAGAAAGAAATTTATGATCGAGGAAAGTGCCGTGCCAAACAGTGACAAAAGAATTACGTCAACAATTATAAGAACTACGTCAAGTGCCGACATATACCAACCTATGATCGCTATATAAACAAAGCATATAGCAGCCGAGGTAAGACATATGATCAGGGTCGAAAACAGCGAAGCCAGATAATAGCTGATCGAAAACACCGTGGAGCGCGCAGGTGAAATCCTAAGATCCTTTATAGCTCCGCTCGCCTTATCGTTAACCATAAGAAAGTTCGAGCAAAACGCAACGGTAACGCAGGAAACGGCAAGAATCGAGGAAACAAGCTGTCCTCCCACCAAGCCGTTAATAAGTCTCTCGGGTATATCTGAATTTTC
>JAZSJE010000060.1:0-6504 GCA_045534135.1 Eubacteriales bacterium | reverse complement strand
TTGTCTTCCTAAGACCGCTTGGCCTCCGACTTTCCGCTATAGCGTCAACTACGTCCATTCCGTAAACCACGTATCCGAATGCCGCATACTTTCCGTCAAGGAAATCGGAATCCTTTTGCGTTATAAAGAACTGCGTTGAAGCTGAGTTCATGTCCTGAGAGGTTCGAGCCATTGACACAACACCGCGCGTATGCGAAAGATTATTGATAAATCCGTTAGCCGCAAACTCGCCACGTATCTTTGCATCCTCTACACCGGAAATACCGTCACCGTCCTTATCTCCGCCCTGTATCACAAAATCCTTAGATACACGGTGGAAGGTGATTCCGTTGTAAAATCCTTTTCCTACCAGATCCTTAAAATTCTTAACAGACGTCGGAGCTACGTCGCCAAAAAGACGAATAACTATCTTTCCCTTGCCTTCAACGTCGATCATTACGTAATCGGTCTGCTCTGTGCTGTCAGTAAAGCTATCAAGACTATCTACGTCGCTGAGATCTATTTCATCAAGAGCTGGAGCAAGTCTGTAAGCCTCTGACTTTCCGTCAACAGTGATATCCTCCGCCTCACCGAGTGCATTGAAGGACACGAGATTCTCACGCTCTATAATTACACTGTTTGACGCAGGCACGTCCGCTGAAAGCTTAGCCCACTTTATAACTCCCTTAGAGTCAAAGCACATGGTATAATCAGCAGTATCGGATATTTCCGTGGTTTCATACTTCATATAGTCTTCCTTGGTAACCGCAACCGTGAGCAAATACTCATCGTCCTGCTTTGTAAACTTCAGACCCTCAAAATACGAATCCGCAAGCGGAAAAACAACAGTGGAAATATCGAACAAATACATCTTAGCAAAATCCTCTGCGCTGATCCTTGTTTTCTGCTTTTCATCTGCGCTGGATACGTACATCAAGCCGTCCTTAAACCACATTTTATCTACGTCGTCGGTAGAGCTTACGTACTTTATGTAAGCATCTCCGTCTTTGACGTGATATTCATTGACTGTTTTCGAAACTGTAGGATCATTCTCGATCAACGTAACACTTGAAGTCGTGGTTATGATAACATTGTATGCAGACATTGCCGAAAGCGAGCTCAAGGTCGCATTATACAGCTCCTTGGGAGTTTTGGTGGCAAGCTTATCAAGCTCGACCTTTTCCTCGGAAGAATTATCATCATTCGATGGCTTTTGAGTAGTCTGAGTTGTTCCCGTTGTTTTGTCAGAACCAGAGCATGCCACTACCAACGGCAAAATCATCAACAAAACAAGAATAAGCGCTAAAAACTTTTTCATTTTTACCTCTTTTTTATAAATCTATTATTACTATTTCTGTAGGATTAAAAAACCTTGGAATCTTTCCTTTTTTGAGTCCTTTACTTACAACCAAGCGTCCGTCATGCACTCCTGAAGTGTATTTTGGAAAAAGTCCCTGCCCGGGGGCATAAACTCCTCTGCCAAATATTCTCCATTGACCGCCATGTGCATGTCCGCTTACAACAAGATCAACGTCGAGTTCCCTTATATATTTATCGTAATACTCAGGATGGTGGCATATAAGAACCTTGGGAGCTTTTGCCGCGGCGAATTCACGAAGAAAATCAAGATTCGGCTTACCGCCAGGCAAAATAAGTCCTGACATAAGACCTCCAAAGGCTATTCCATCCTTTAATACGCAGGAATCTTGCAAAAAATAAACACCTGAAGATGCTATACGGTTTATATTCTCCGCAGTATATACTCTTTTTTTGCCCTCGCTCTTTTTCCATTTGTTACTGCCCGAGTGGACACCGCCGTCCTCGTGATTTCCCGTACAGTAAAATGAAGGCGCTATGTCCGCGCATGCGCTGAACACAGAAAAGGTTTTATCGTTATCTGCGTCTTTGCTTCCGTCAAGAGACTCTAATATATCGCCCGCAAGCAAAATATAATCGGGATCTATTTCTTTAAGTGCAGCGATCGCCTGTGCGGGATCTTCATTGTGAAGATCCGAAACAAGGGCAATTCGGCAATGCTTAGCAAAAGCCTTACAATCAACCTGATAAAAGGTCTTTTTCATACTTACAAGGACCTTTTACTTGCAAAAGTTATTGATATAATTGTCAATAGCCTCTTTTATGATCTTTATGGCCTCGTCATGAGGGCTGACCTCATTAACTGCCGTATCCTTATTCTCAAGGCTCTTATAAACACTAAAAAAGTGTCTCATCTCATCGAAAAGGTGGGCAGGCAGCTGATCGATATTGGTATACTGATTATAGTTCGGGTCGTTGAACGGAATAGCTATTATCTTCTCGTCGTGTCTGCCGTTATCCATCATGGATATTACTCCGATAGGGTATGCGCGCACAAGAGAAAGCGGCTCCAGGGGCTCTGCGCAAATAAGCAGAACGTCAAGCGGGTCACCGTCATCACCGTATGTGCGAGGAATAAAACCATAATTTGCGGGATAGTGTGTAGACGTATAAAGTATTCTATCGAGAATTATATATCCCGTTTCCTTATCAAGCTCGTATTTTTTCTTACTTCCCTTTGAAATTTCAACCACACAGATAAAATCATCGGGGGCAATTCTCTTAGGGGAGATATCGTGCCATATATTTGACATATAAAAACCTCCTTGCGTTATATAGACCTATTATAGCATTTTTCCCCCCTTTTGTCAACAGCAACGTTATTCTTTTATCTCTCCGCAAGCTATCTTTTTACCCGAGTTACCCGAAGGCTGTGTAGTGAAATCATCCGCATTACTATGGATTACCACAGTTCTGCCGATTATCTCATCTATACCAAAACGGTTGCTCACAAACGCCAAAAAGGCTTCTCCGTTATTTTCAAATAGCGGCGGCATGTCTCCAGCGTGATAAGGATGCTCGCAGCCCTCGGGATCATAATGTCCCTGTGTTTGTGAAAACGGATCTGCCGCATCACCCTCACATGAGCCGCCAGTATGAATATGAAATCCAAATACACCGCCTCCGCAGCCGTCCTTTTTACTTGGCAATCCTTTTATATTTGCAACCGTAAGTACTCCCATAGGACTTTCATAAAACCATACGTTTCCTGTGATCTCGCTATATTCATCACTTCCCTTTATTTTTGCAAATGCCTTGGGACGTCTGCTGAAAAGTCCCGAGAAATCAGGTGTTACTCTGCCTATATACATAAATATCCCTCCTGCTTTTTTTACAGTATATGCGGGATATTCAATTGATGAAACAAAAAAGCTGTCGCTTTCGCGACAGCTTTTTGAAGTATATTATTTTATAAAGAGAACATATACGTTATCGGTGTCTGTTCTGTAATAACCTATTATAGCATCGTTTTTATGCGATCCACATACAGTATTTACAGCTGCATCGAAAGTCCTTATCAGCTGACCGTCTGCGGTGTAATAGCTATATTTATATGTTGATTTATCATATATCTCATATCCGCCGATATCAGACTTAATCGCAAATTCCTGAGAATCGGTAGAAGAAACTACTATATTGGCCTTCTCCCCATTCAGCGCTATAATGGCATCTGTTCTACCGCTCTTAACCTTTACAAAGATAGTGTAGTCGATAGCTCCTACAACCTCTGCCTTATTTTTCTTAAGATCGTATATCTCATTCATCGAGGAATCATATATCGCTCTATCGGTTACAATATATCTTCCCTCTATTGATACGTTGGTGTTATTGATATGCTGAATAACACTTCCGTCTCCGTCAATTATAGCTACACCAAAAACAGTCTCTACACCATATACACCGTCATCGATCAATACAGGAGTAAATGATATCTGTCCGTCAACCAACTTTAAAGATCCCTCTACCATTCCGTCATTATCCATCAGGATAACGTCTCTCGCGTGAATAGAGCTGTTTATCACCCTATCGGAAATTGGCTTAACGGTTGCTATGTTCTCGAAATCGTCACCGTAATAATTATCACGTCTGTTATCATTGTGAAGCTCCGTGCTCGTACTAATATTAACGATCTCGTAGTTAAAGTCGGGCACCTCAGTGGCAATTCCGCTGTCCGCGTCAATTATCAGTGTTACAAGATCATACTTACAAACGTTTCCGTCATCATCGTAATCATAATAATCAAACTCCTGAGCGTCGGAAATAAGCTTCTTTACATACTGAACAAATACATCTCCATTATTAAGAACGAAAAATCCCTCATTGATATCTGCATAAGACGGTGCGGTCCAGGTCGAAAGAGGTGTGAACTCGGTATCGTAAATCACGACCTGCTTTCTGTCGTCATTAAGGTAATACAAATAGTCGTCATTTGCATAGTTGATCTTTTCAATCATGAGATACTCGGGAAGATCCATCTTCTTCTGAATACCGCCTTCACCGTTATCTATGTAAACAGCATAATTGAAAATATACATATTTCCTATTTCTTTAGTGTCCACAGCTTCGTTTACAGAGACTACTATGTTTCCATTCTGATCGTACAGTGCGGTAGATGTAACAGATCCTTCAGAGGAGTCCTCTATCTCAGTATCCGTGCTTTTAACAACAAACGCGGGGATATTGCTACAAAGCTGAATCTCATATCCATATGTAGAGGTCTTAGTAAATACTCCTACAACACGCTTGTAAGCAAAGCTATATACCTTATACGTGCGGGTCGCGGAAGGTCCGTCCTTAAAGAAGAGCGCGAAGTTTTCATTGGCAGTATCATTAGCATAAAAGAAACCTTCAAGATCAGAAATTCCAGTTACCCCTTTGACAGGCTTTGCGGTAAATTCGTAATCGTCATTGAATACATTGTCAAATGAAGATCCACCGCATGAAGCAAATGCCGTGACAAGCATTGCGATTACCAAAGCAAGAGCTAAAATTTTTAGTTTTTTCATATTTTCCTCCTGAAAATGTTTTTAACTTTAGTATATAATTTCATTATATACTTATATCATGCAAAAGTCAACAGATTTTAAAAAAAAGCAGAAGGCATTTAGCCGTCTGCTTTTTCTCCCCCCACCGAGCCGTGTAACCGAAATAGAGAGACCCTTTTTTCCAGGGTGGTGTCCTATCTCACGCTTTACTGCTCCCAACGTCCTCATATTCATGTTGAGACAAGTCAATCAAGATGAAAAGAGGGAGGTCTGCAAACCACGTTCGAACTCTATTTCAGACTCCTTTAACTAAATGTGGCTCTTATGACCGATTATCACGCACTAAGCAGGGATCTTTTTTCTACTATAAGTTTAAGCAAAAAAGAATACCGATATTCCTTCTATTTTAATTATCGTAATCTATTTCCTGAGAAAACAGATCGTCAAAGTAGTCAGCAATATCATCAAGCTCATCATCATCGTCAACGCTTACGAGTACTTCCTCGTCACCGTCCTTAGCGAGCTTGAGTATAACGTATTCACAGATATCGGAATCGGGATTTTCATCCTCTACGGGTATCATAGCAAAATAGCGCTGACCGTCCTTTTCGTGCTCACCTATGACCTCGAAATCTATCTCGTTTCCGTCCTCGTCGGTAAGAGTAAATATCTCTGTCATTTCTTCTTCATTATTATTGATGTTCTTATTGTCTTCCATTATTTTTTCTCCTTTATTTATTACTAGATATATTTTACAATATTACTTTAAAAAAGTCAACAGTTTTCAAATATTATTCGAATTCTTCAAAATCTAACATTTGCGACAAGATCGTGTTACTAACAAAAAAGCCATTTGTCGTAAAGCCTACACAG
The DNA here is from genome assembly GCA_045534135.1 of Eubacteriales bacterium. Taxonomy (GTDB): domain Bacteria; phylum Bacillota; class Clostridia; order Oscillospirales; family CAG-272; genus HGM12713. Next base: position 790 of record JAZSJE010000060.1, on the reverse strand, counting down.
CCGTCCTTTTCCCAGAGAAATCCGCCCTTTATAAAGTCGTCGATGATTTTAAAATCACTCTTAAACTCTCTGCCCGACAATTTCTTATAATCTGCGGTATTCACACCTTTTTGCATCCGAAGCCCCAGCATAACGAATTCACGTATACGCTCCTCCTTGGATATAGAGTATCTCTCGACAGTTAAATCCTTCCCTTCAAGAAAAGCATTTATATCTCTCGAATTACCGATTCTCTCTCCTCCAATACAGGAATGAGCGGCAACACCGAAGCCCACATAATCCTCAAGAAGCCAATATCGCATATTATGCCTTGATTCTTTTTTCTCCCTTGCGAAATTGCTTATCTCATAGCGCTCGTAGCCATGAGCGGCAAGAATATCCACGCATCTGCAATACATTTCATATTCTTCATCCTCGTCAGGCAAAGGTAGCTCCTCTCTTTTTTGGGCAAAGACTGTCCCCTCCTCTATTTTTAATCCGTATGCAGAAATATGTGACGGGGAGAGCTTGCAAACCTCAAGCAGAGTATGCTCAAAGCTCTCCACAGTTTGCTCAGGAATGCCGTACATAAGATCAACACTGATATTTTCAAAGCCCACAGATCGTGCATCATTATAAATTGAACGAAAATCCTCAAAGCTATGAAGCCTTCCCAACGCCAAAAGCTCGTTTTCGTTAGCACTTTGAAGTCCTATGCTCAATCTGTTGACCCCTAAGTTTCTTAAGCCCTTAAGTCCCTGACGGTCTATACTGGCAGGATTACACTCTACACTTATTTCCGCATCACACT
>JAZSJE010000052.1:0-2082 GCA_045534135.1 Eubacteriales bacterium | reverse complement strand
AACTCACACGAGCTATTCCCGTTGATTTTGTTTATCGGTATAGGAGCGATGATAGACTTCGGTCCCATTCTTTCTAATCCAAAGCTAATGATATTCGGCGCAGCGGCACAGTTTGGAATATTCTTGACGTTTTGTCTTTCGTCGCTGTTCTTTAATACCAATGATGCGGCATCCATCGGTATTATCGGTGCGGCTGACGGACCTACCGCGATAGCTGTCGCAGGAAAGCTCAATTCAGACTATCTTGGAGCTATAATGGTTGCGGCTTACTCTTATATGGCGCTTGTTCCTATTATTCAGCCACCTATAATAAAGCTTCTTACATCCAAGAAGGAGCGACTCATACGCATGCCCTACAAGGCAAAAAACGTATCAAAAACCACAAGAATACTTTTCCCGATCATAATTACTATAATTGCGGGAGTGATCGCGCCCAGCTCGATAGATCTTGTTGGATTTCTTATGTTTGGTAACCTTATCCGTGAGTGCGGTGTTCTCGATTCTATTTCCGAAACGGCACAGAAGGTTCTGGCAAATCTCGTTACCATATTCCTCGGTATAACGGTGGCAACTCAGATGACTGCCGATAAATTCTTGAGATGGGATACTCTTATAATTCTTGGACTTGGATTGTTCGCATTTATATTCGATACAGCAGGTGGAGTTATAGTCGCAAAGATAATAAACCTTTTCTCAAAGGAAAAGATAAATCCTATGATAGGCGCTGCGGGTATTTCAGCGTTTCCTATGTCGGGCCGTGTCGTTCATAAGATGGGGCTTAAGGAGGACCCGCAGAACTTCCTTCTTATGCATTCCATCGGTGTAAATGTGTCGGGACAGATCGCCTCTGTTATTGCGGGCGGTTTGATATTGAGCTTCTTTATGTGATAAAGGGAGGATAACACAATGTTCGGAATATTTGAAAATATCGATCTAAACAGATTTCTTGCTTCCTTTGAGTATATGTGGAAGGGAATGCTCGGTATATTCGTGGTTATGGGAATTATAATCATCTCGGTCTATATTATGGGATTTTTCTCAAAAAAGGCTGCACAGAGAAAAGAAGCTGAGCAGGAAGATAAAGAATAAAAAAGTATCTTGGGCAACGCGTATGCGTTGCCCAAAAATTTTTTAAAAATTTTTAAAAAAGGTATTGACAAGGATATTTTTATGTGTTATAATTATCACGTAAACAAGAATGATTCTCAATAAGGAATGATTAAAATGAAACAAAAAAGAAATACGGTTCAGAAAGGAATAGTGTTTGGTGTCTTTGAGCAGATGCACAATCATCCGTCAGCCGGAATGGTTTATGAGGCGGTCCACGAAAAGTACCCCGAGATAAGCAAGGCTACGGTTTACCGACTGCTTGCCGAGGCAGCTGCGGACGGAGATATACTTCGACTAAAGCTGACCGATACCGACGATCGTTACGATGTGACGCTGGGTAGGCATTATCACATAACCTGCCGTCACTGCGGGGCGGTTGCCGACGTAAGCACAAGTGTTGATGAATGCGCACTTCTGGGGATCACCGAGGGATGTGAGAATTTTCTTGTGGATGGAATACATCTTGAGTTCAGCGGCATTTGCGAGAGCTGTCAGAAGAAAAACTAAAAAATAAAATTAAAACAAAAGGAGAAAATTATCATGGCAAAATGGGTATGTTCTGTATGCGGTTACGTTCACGAGGGAGATAGCGCACCTGAGAGATGTCCTCAGTGCAAGGTTCCTGCGGAGAAGTTCACAAAGCAGGAGGAGGGAAAGCTTTCTTGGGCAGCTGAGCACGTTGTAGGTGTTGCAAAGGGTGCTCGTGAGGATATTATAATGGATCTTCGCGCTAACTTCGAGGGTGAGTGCTCCGAGGTTGGTATGTATCTGGCAATGGCAAGAGTTGCTGCGAGAGAGGGATATCCTGAGATAGCTCTTTACTGGGAAAAGGCAGCTTACGAGGAGGCTGAGCATGCTGCAAAGTTCGCTGAGCTTCTCGGAGAGGTACTTACAGACAGCACAAAGAAGAATCTTGAGATGAGAGTTGCGGCTGAGAATGGTGCAACCGAGGGTAAGTTTGATCTCGCTAAG
>JAZSJE010000252.1:0-6681 GCA_045534135.1 Eubacteriales bacterium | reverse complement strand
GGAATACCGAGATTTTCGGGTCCGAATGCGACGTCATCCTCAACTATAGTTGCGACAAGCTGATTGTCGGGATTCTGGAACACCATTCCCACGGTTTTGCGAAGCTCAAGTACTTCTGCATCACTCAGCTCCTCCGAGCTTATATCCTTGCCGTTTACTTTTATTCTTCCCGACGTTGGAACGAGTATCATATTCAAAAGCTTTGCAAGTGTGGATTTGCCCGAGCCGTTATGACCGAGAACAGCCACGAACTCACCTTTTTCAATTTTTAGTGAAAGATTTTTCAGCACGGGCGCCGCATCGGGATCCTCGTCCTCATAAAGATAGGAAAGCTCTTCTATTTCGATAAATGCCTCGCTCATATCTTCCCTTTCGTCTGTTTAAAACTTTAATTTATTTATCCTTGTACCATCTTGCGCTTGCTCCGCAAGGAATAGCAAGGCCTGTAGCCGTTGCTCTTAGTCCAAGCTCCTGCGCCTCAAGCTTTCCACCGTAACGCGAAACTACCTTAAGCCCAAGTATGTACTGCATAGCCGCAGGTGAAAGTCCCGTTGTGTAAGAATTTACAAGGAAGAACAGGGGCTCGTCCGAAAGCAAGCTCGCAGTAAGTCCTATAAGCTCATCAACGCTGTCTTCTATCTTCCATACCTCGCCCGAAGGTCCTCTGCCGTAAGATGGCGGATCCATTATCACCGCGTCGTATTTATTTCCGCGTCTTATTTCGCGCTCGACAAATTTTTTGCAGTCGTCAACTATATATCGGATAGGAGCATCTGCAAGTCCCGACAAAGTAGCATTTTCCTTTGCCTGAGCCACCATTCCCTTTGATGCGTCAACGTGCACTACCGAAGCCCCCGCGGCAGCCGCAGAAACAGTCGCACCACCCGTATACGCAAAAAGATTAAGCACCTTTATAGGTCTTTGCGCCTTTTTTATAAGCTCTGAAAACCAATCCCAGTTTGCTGCCTGCTCGGGGAAAAGCCCCGTATGCTTAAATCCCATCGGCTTTAAGCAGAATGTCAGTCCGTTATATCCTATATTCCAAGTGGCAGGTAAAGTGTTTTTTGCCCATCCTCCACCGCCGCCCGAGGAGCGCTTATATATAGCATCTGCGTTTTTCCACGCCTTGTGCGATGCCGCATTTTTCCATATTATTTGAGGGTCAGGACGTCGAAGTATGTATTTTCCCCATCGCTCCAGACGCTCACCGTCGGATGCGTCAAGCAGCTCGTAGTCCTTCCAATTATCTGCAACCCACATATGTTTCTCCTATTTTTGATTGTAATATTGTGCCAATCTGGACGCTCCAGAGTGGGCATGGCAAACGGCAATTGCCAGTGCGTCGGCGGTATCATCGGGGCGCGGTGGCTTTTCGAGCCCCAACAGCATCGTTACCATTGAAATGACCTGCTTTTTCTCAGCCCGTCCGTAGCCTACAACAGCTTGCTTTACCTGTAAGGGTGTATATTCGAATATCTTCACCCCAAGCTCGTGAGCACACATAAGTATTACACCCCTTGCCTCTGCGACACGTATTCCCGTTGTTATATTGGTGTTGAAGAAAAGCTCCTCAACTGCCATTTGATCGGGTCGGTACTTTTCAATTATTTGTCGCAGTCCCTTGCATATTAGAAGAAGCCTGTCCTCAGTATCGGTTTTTGCGGGAGTTTCAATAGAGCCATATCCTAAGACCTTAAACTTAGAAGCGTTATATTCAATTACTCCCCACCCGACTATAGCAAGTCCGGGGTCAATACCAAGAATTATCATGTCCGGACCTCCTCAAACAAATATCCACCTTATATTTTACCACATTTTTCGCAATAAGTCAAATAGAATTTACTAATTTGTAAAATTTATGATAGTTATTTACAAATTATTGATAATATGATAAAATAATATTAAAGAGTATTTAACACGTAAAGCGAGATTTATATGAATATCATAAAGTACCGTTTAGGTGACGTTGTAGAATTGAAAAAAGAACATCCGTGCGGCTCAAAGCAGTTTGAAATCCTTCGTGTCGGTAGCATAATGCGCATACGCTGCCTCGGCTGCTCGCACGACATGGATATAGACAGAATAAAGCTTGAAAAGGCAACGAAGAAAATCACGAGCTCGGAGGAGGATAAGGATAAATGACAGATCAAAGAAATATACCCTCAACCACCCGTGAGCGTAAAGGGCTTCACCCCAAAAGATTTCTTAAGGAGCTTCAGCAGAAATTCCGCGATTGGCAATATTCTTACCTCCTTTTCTGCTTTCTTGTTCCCGTCATTCTTATAGCGCTTGCATATATAATTCTTTACATCTATCTGGTGATCAGCGATCCGTTTGATCCACCCTATTATACCGGTGGTCCGACACCTATAGTTCTCGATCTGAATGCTCAGTACATGTACTTTTTTGAAGGTCTGAGAGATGCCGTTCACGGTGACGGAAGTCTGCTTTATTCCTTCGGACGTTCTCTTGGTGGCGAGTTTATGGGTATCTATGCATACTATCTTGCAAGTCCACTGTCGTATATAGTGGCACTTTTCCCCAAGGAGCACATTCAGGAAGCCGTTTTCACCATCCTTTTGATAAAAACCGGACTTTCGGGCGCAACGTTTGGATTTTATCTCCACAAGAGGTCTAAAAATCCGAGAAAGCTCTCTATCTTCATCTTCTCAATGCTATATGCGCTTTGCGCGTACGGTGTAGTACACCAGAACAATACTATGTGGATAGACGCTCTCGTGTGGCTTCCCCTCTTTGTCTATTCTCTTGAAAATCTTATAACGCGCAGAAAGTACAAGCTTTACGTAATTTCTCTTTCGGCAATACTCATCAGCAACTATTACATCGGTTATATGGTGTGTATCTTCTCCGTGCTGTATTTCTGCTACTATTATTTTTCAAAGCCGCCACAGGAAATAAATCCGCGCGGTGAACGCTTCCATTTCCTCAGAACGGGAGCACGCTTTGGCGCATTTTCGCTTATCTCAGCACTCATATCTGCATTTATGCTGATCGCGGCATATTATTCATTAAGCTTTGGAAAAACCGCTTTTTCAAACCCCAGCTGGTCATTAGAACCTAAGTTCGATATTCTGGATTTTCTGGTCAAGCTCCTACCGGGATCATTTGATACTGTGGAGCCGATAGGACTTCCCTTCATATATTGCGGAATTTTAACGCTTATTCTTATCCCCATATATTTTACTTTGAAAAAGATTTCGCTTCGCGAAAAGCTCGCATCGGGGGCATTGATAGCGGTATTTCTGATATCCTTTATTGTCAATCCGATAGATCTTATATGGCATGGCTTCTCCGCGCCTAACTGGCTTAACGGACGCTACAGCTTTATTTTCTGCTTTATTCTTTTAGTCTTGGCATATAAGGCATTTTGCAATCTCAAAGCCGTTTCGGACAAGTTTATACTCGGCATATGCGGATTTTTGCTGCTGTTCGTTGCCGTCGCTGAGAAGTTTGAGATGCAAAGCTTTATAAACGCAAACAAGACCTTCAACTTTAACGGATCTATTATAAGCGGCAAAATGCTTTGGTCGATCGGCTGTATATGGGTTTCCGTATTCTTTATCGTTTTGTTGGGTGTACTTCTCTGCTCAAAGATCCGTTTAAAGAAGCGTAAGAAAAAGCGCTCTGCCGTAACCGCAATAATTGCCGCGGTCGTTTCTGCGGAATTGCTGTTAAACAGTGTTGTATGCTTCTTGTGGTTTGATGAGGACGTTATGTTCTCAAGCTATGACAGTTATCAGGATCATCTGAACGAGCTTCGCCCCGTAGTATCCCAGGTTACCGATCTTGACAAGGGCTTTTACCGAATGGAAAAGACCTACCACCGAACAAACAACGATAACATGGCACTTGGGCTCAAGGGCATAACGAGCTCTACCTCAACCCTCAACCAAAAGGCTATTGATTTCATAGATTATATGGGATACAATGGCAGAGGTCATCTGACATATTACAATGGTGGCACGCCGTTTGCGGATTCCCTGCTTGGCATAAAGTACGTAATCGATACCGAGGGCTCCAAGAGATTTGATAACAGCTACGACGAGCTTGAGCAGATCAAGAGCGAGTCATATAACGTATACAAAAATCCCTATGCCCTCTCTCTTGCGTACGGAGTAAATTCCGCTATCAACCGTTTTGAGATGGTAGACAAAAACGGAAAGGCTACTCACAGCACCTTCTTCAGCAGATATAATGATCTTGCGCAAGCAATGCTTGGCTCAAGCTCCGAGGAAAATATTTTCCGCAGTGTACATCTGGTCGAAACCATTCCCCTCGACTGCGAAGAAAAGACCCTCTCGGGTCTTAGAAAGCAATATACAGCGGGAAGTGAGACCGAGGGTGCTATCATATTCTCCTACGTAGCGACTTATTCCGGTGACTATTATTTCTACGTTCCCGTTTCTACCTCAAATCCTATCAAGGCTTCATTTGAGAGAAACACCGAAACCGTATATGAAAGAATCGAATTTTTCGGAAACAACTCCGACCATATTCTCCACGCGGGCACCTACGAAAAGGGTGACAGAATATTAATAACCCTTGAATTTCCCAAGGAATCCTCTATAAGCTTCCGTCAGGATATACCGTACTTGTGGAATCTTGACGCGGAGGCATATAATAGCTGCATGACCCGACTTATAAACGGCCCTCAGTTTAAGATCGACTCCGATTCGGTTGACGATCATCTTACAGGAACGATATCCACGGCAGTTAAGGATCAGATGATACTCACCACGATCCCATTTGACGAGGGTTGGACTGTTTACGTTGACGGAAAAGAGGTAAAAACCTATGAAACGCTGGGCGCGTTGATGGCGTTTGATATCCAGACGTCGGGTGACCACACGCTTGAGATGAAATATTTCCCGGATTGCTACAAGTTGGGATTGATCTTTTCTGTTGCGGGAATTTCCATATTTGTACTTCTTTGCGCTGCGGAATTCGTGCTCAAGAGAACTGTCTTGAAAAACAGGATCCCCACCTATCCCGATGAATATTGGGTGCTTGAGGATTGTGAGGTCGAAGCTCCACCCGCTTTAGAAAAAGCTTGTGACGACGCTCCCGTGCAAAGCGAAGAAACAGCTTCGCCTTGCCAGGAGAATCCAACAGAATCCACCGAGGACACTGCGGAGAGCAGCGACACCGAAAATTAACCCCACGGAGGACATTTATGTTTTACTATATAAGCGGAAAACTAGCATATCTTGATCCGTCATTTGCTGTTGTAGACGCAAACGGAGTAGGTTATAAGCTTACCATCTCAGGCACTACACATTCGGATATGCCCCCATATCTTACGGCAACTGAGCCCCCCACGGTAAAGCTATTTACCTATATGGCTGTCCGCGAGGACGGAGTTGAGCTGTTTGGATTTTCCAAGGAGGAAGAGCTCTCCTCCTTCAAGCTGCTGATAACTGTTTCGGGCGTAGGTCCTAAGGCTGCGATCTCAATACTCTCACAGCTTACCCCGCAAAAGCTTGCAATAGCTATTTGCACCGACGATAAAAAAGCAATAGCAAAGGCAAACGGAATAGGTCCTAAGACTGCCGCGCGCATCGTGCTTGAATTAAAGGACAAGCTGCAAAAGGAAGCCGTTATCGATACAGATATCTCATCCGATCCGCTTGACTCGATCGAAATCGCTCCCTCGAGCAAAAGAAAGGACGCAGAGGATGCGCTCTCTGTTCTCGGTTATTCGAGGAGCGAAGCGGCATCTGCCCTGCGCAGTATTGATACACAAAATCTTGAGCTTGACGATATTATCCGTCTTGCCCTCAAAAAGCTCATGAGATAAGGAGGCAAATAAATGTTTGATGAAGATTTTAGCGACGAGCTTGATTTTGAAAACCGAATAGTTACAACATCTTACACTCATGAAGACAGCGATGTAGACACATCTCTCCGTCCCAAAACTCTTGAAGATTATATCGGGCAGGACAAGGTCAAGGAAAACCTTAAGATATATATCGAGGCGGCAAAAATGCGCGGCGAAAGTCTTGATCACGTGCTTCTCTACGGACCGCCCGGTCTTGGAAAAACTACGCTTTCCAATATAATTGCGGCAGAAATGGGTGTAAATATACGCGTAACGTCAGGTCCTGCTATTGAAAAGCAGGGAGATCTTGCCGCGTTGCTTACAAATCTTGCTCCGGGTGACGTACTGTTTATCGACGAGATACACCGTCTGTCACGCTCGGTTGAGGAAATACTCTACCCCGCAATGGAGGACAATGCTCTCGATATAATAATCGGCAAGGGACCTTCAGCTAGAAGCATCAGAATAGATCTGCCAAAATTTACACTTATCGGTGCTACAACACGGGCAGGCCAGCTTACTACTCCTCTGCGCGACCGTTTTGGTGTAATGCTCAAGCTGGAGCTTTATACACCCGAGGAATTGACTACGATAGTTATAAGAAGCGCAACTATTCTCGGCTTTGAGATAACTCAGGACGGTGCTTACGAGATAGCCTCACGCTCCCGCGGCACACCGCGTGTCGCGAACAGACTCTTAAAGCGTGTGCGCGATTTTGCTCAGGTAAGCGGAAAAGCCACGATCGACTCACAGATCGCCAACTTTGCTTTACAGCGCCTTGAGATAGACGGGCTCGGTCTTGACAACACGGACAGAAAAATGATAAGTCGGATCGTAGCCAT
>JAZSJE010000152.1:0-13882 GCA_045534135.1 Eubacteriales bacterium | reverse complement strand
AGAACGACATGGCTACGATCCGACTTCACAGATAGAGAAAAACATAGAGGGAAATACTCTTGACGCTGCACAGCATATGCTTGCGGCAATAGCCTTGAAAAAGGATTATTTGCCCTTGGCGGTAGAGTGTGCGTATGCATTGATGGCGGCGGGAAAGTACGGTGAATTTATAAGCCTTTACGATATATTGCCCGAGGATATACGCTCAAACGGCAGAATAAAAATGCTTCTCGGAGCCTGCTATTCAAGGCTTGGTGACACCGAAAGCGCACTTTGCGTAATTACCACCTCGCTTAAGGTCGATGATATCAAGGAGGGTGAGTATTCACTTTCGGCGATATGGACAGAGATACACGCGCAGATATTGGCAAAGCGCTTGGGAGTTGAGGCAAGCACGCTCAGTGCCGAGCAGGTGCTTTGTGAGTATCCGCTTCCTTACGAGCTTGATTTCAGAATGCATTAAAAGGAGATTTGTATGAAAAGAAAATTAGAGGCATCAACGCTTTGTCCTATTACGCTTAATACAGACGGGATTAAAAAAGAAATAAACGTATGGAACCGTAAATACACTCTTTCAGACTCTCCGCTTCTTTCGTCTATAATTTCAAATGGACAGGAGCTTCTGGCTTCCCCTATGCGCCTTGTAGGTACGGAAAACGGCAAGGAGCTTGTGATAAGCGACGTGAAAAGCTGCTTTATGCACGGTGAGGACGGATACAGCGCAAGCGCCTGTCAGTACATGCAGACCCCGAGATTTATAATAAATACTACGCTTACTGCCGAGTATGACGGTTGTATGGATTGGCATGTAACTGTCGCTACTCACGGACCTACAGTTGCTCAGGCATTTGGTCTGGCACAGAGCGACAAGGGAGATAGATTGCTCACTCGCCTTTGGCTCGAGATACCGCTCAAGAAGGAGTGCGCTATATCCTATCAATACGCACCAATAGTAAAGCCACTTATCAACGGGGAATATCCCGATACAGCGCCTGAGCTTTGCCATATCGGAGAGATGCCCAGCCATAGCCTGACATTGCCCTTTGTGCATCAGGTATTTCTGAGTAATGACAGTGCGGGATTTGCGGTGTTCTTTGAATCCGACGAGAATTGGCAGCCCGAGAGCAAGGACAGAGTGATCGAGTGTGTGCGCGAGGATGATTGCGTTATTCTACGCTTGCGATTGCTTGACAGTGAGCCTGTTTCATGGTATGACAAGGGAAATAACGGAGGACACAATCTTATGCCGCTCTCCTTCAGAATAGGCATGCAAGCGACCCCCGTAAAGCCTTTTCCCGCCGATCCCTACAAAGAGAGAAACGTACACATAGATTGCTTTAAAAAGATACCTCAAAGCTATGAGGAATTCCTTTTCAAGCCCTTTGAGGATACTGATGAAATTGTGATCGACCGCATAAAGCGACTTGGCGTCAATACGCTTTACATTCATGAAAAGTGGAATGATATACAGAACTCTCCGTTCCTTACAGAGGATAGCGCGAACAGATTAAAGCTGATCGTTTCCGAGGCGCACAAGCGCGGAATGAAGGTCATTCCTTATTTTGGATACGAGATCTCCAGTCTTTCACCGCGCTATAGTGAGGATTATTTGTACAGCGATATGAAATGGCACTGGTACAGATATCCTTGGCAGAGAGCGCCTCAGGTCTGCTATAACAGCGGATGGCAGGATATTTTTGTGGAGCAGCTTGAAAAGATAATGGATGAATTTGGCTTTGACGGGCTGTATCTCGATTCTATAACCACCTGCCGCGCCTGCAAAAATGAAAAGCACGGTTGCGGATACCGCGACAGAGAGGGTAATCTCCATGAAACCTATCCTGTGTTTGCCGTTAGAAAGCTTATGAAGCGTCTTTGCGAGATGGTAGAGCGCCGCGGTGGAACTATATGCACTCACTCGTCGGGCAACTTCGCTATGGCGACTATGGCATTTTCTCACTGCTTCTGGGACGGTGAAACGGTTCAGTGTCAGTTTCTTAACGGAACGCTCCAAAGGGCTCCCGAGGGATACTACAGATCGATGTATACAGGAAGAAATATAGGTCTGCCGATAAATATGCTCTGCTATTCAAATCCTCCCAAATGGACATTCAGACAGGCGATGTCAAATGCTTTGCCTTACGGCATAATTCCAAAGCCTGTTGACGTAGGTGAGCCGCTTGAGGATATGAGCAGACTGTGGAATGTGCTTGACGGATTTTCCGTTGCCGATGCCCGTTGGATGCCGTATTTCAACAATGCCGTTAAGGTTTCTTCCGATGCGGTGCGATTCAGCTATTACGAGCGGGAGGGTCAAATGCTTGCCTTCGTGGCAAATATGGTAAACGAGCCCTCAGGAAAGGTGAGCATAGAATTACCGATCAAGGTGAAGCAAATAACCGACGCTATAAGCGGTGAGCTTATCACTGATGATACTGCTTGCTTTAGCCTGGAGCTTGGTGGTTTTGATCACAAGATACTTAAGATAAAGCTTTAATGAATAACAAAAAGCGGATGCTTTTCAAGGTCGCCCGACGGGGCTGTCTGAAAAATGCATCCGCTTTTTTGCGTTGCTTTTAATAATTACTTTTTGTTATACGAGATTTTCGATCGCTTTTCCGTCCGTATTTTTCCAGGTGTCGGTGTTAAAGGATCCTGTTCCGTTTCCACCGCGGTAATTAACTACGGTGGCGGTTCCCTTGAAAACGGTTCCCAGCTGATACCATACATTGGAATTTTGATTTTTGGTATAGACAACGGCATAAACGGGAACGCTTGCGCCCGAAACGTTAAGGGGATCTGCCGTAATATAAAGTGTCATCTCGTTACCGCCGAATAATCCGGGACTTTCACCCGTGTTTCGGTTGCCGTCGATATTTTCGCGCTTTATCATTACCGTAACAGGCTTATCCTCTCCGTCGATATTAAGCTTCATGGATTCGCCAAACAGGGAATTGATCGCCTCTGTATCCTTATCGTTTGCGTTGACAACGTTACCGATGTAGGATGAGCTGAGTCGGTTGCCGATAGAAACATTATCCTTCATAGCCGAAATAAGCTGATTGTAGGTCGTGCTGTTATTAAGTATCTCGGGGAATTTCTCAAGAACTCCCGCAACCGCAGCCTCGTCCTTATCCTCGGGTTTTGTCGTCTGGAACTGATACTCGATGATCGAGAAAAGAGTTTTATCCGTGCGGTCGGTTGCATCATCGGCAAATTGCGCACTTACGGTGAAGGTTTTGATCTCACCAGGCTTTATTTCCTCCGCAAACTCAATATCCTCTATTAATTCAATATTGGGATTAGAGTAGGATATAACTGTTCCGTCAGGAGCAGTATAGGTTCCGTGGACCTTCGCAACGTAGTAATAGGACTCCGTCGTGTTGTTGAATAGGGTTACCGTATAGGTTGCGCTGTATTCACCCTGAGCATTTTCTCTGAGCGTGATGTTACTGCTGACCACAGTGCCTGTATATGCTAGGGTATTGGGGTCGATATAGTTTCCACCGCTTACGTCTGAGATGAACAAAATGTTGGGAGGAGTTATTTCCGCTGTTCCGTTGATCGTCATGCCCGAGCTTATAGCCGCGTATCCCACACAGCTAAAAACAAGCATAAAGGAGAGAGATATAGCAAGCACTATTTTTATTTTTTTCGTCATACTATATCACCTCTCCTTAACTTAAATTTTTATTTGTTATCCTCGGAATCCTTATCCTCGGGAGTAATCATTGAAACGAATATCTTTTCTGCCTTGCGGCGAACTACTCCAATGATCTTCTTTAATGGATGGTCTAAGGTATCGGGGTCAACCTTGTAGTTTCCTCGTGCGACCTCAGCCTCTCTTACTACCTCTTTGTTGTTTTCTGTGTCCATGGTGGGAACGAGAACTACGTCACCGTTTTCAACCTGATTTCCGTTAGGATCGTAACGGTAGGTCTTGTGAAGTCTTTCGTTCCAACGAACGTCGATAACGTCAACACCGTCATCGCCCTCATAGCTTTCCTCGACGGACTCATCCGCTTCGGGAATGGATGAGAGAAGCTCATCTACCTCGAGCGACGCGTCATCGCACTCTGCCGCCTCCTCGGTTGCTTCCGCACAGCTTTCGGTGCTGGCGAATACACAGAGAGAGTCGTCCTCTGAGTCGATCTCTATTTCGGGTTCTTCAACGACAGTTTCGATATTTGCCTTGGGCTCGGGCTTTTGTGAGAGCACGACCTTTACTACGGGGCGGACCACGTTCGTTATGTTGGGCTGTACTATCGTAGTGGGAGCTTCGGGCTCTTTCTTTTCCGCTTCGGGCTCGGTATAGCCTTCTACCTTTATTTCATAGCAATAAAGAAGCTTGCTATCCGTGGGTATCATAAACTTCGCGCAGGTCTTGTCAGAATTCTCAAAAAGAAGGATAGGAGCCTGGATGGTATCTCGTATTTCAAGCATCTCGTCAAATTTATCAACGAAAATGATCTGATATCCGCATGGGTCAAAGGGATTGTTGATCTTCTGAATATAGGATTTATACTGAGAAACGATCTTCTTTACACGTGCGGTATAAGTGATATCCTCGGTTCTGGTCAGATAGATAAATGCAACGAGTAAAATTATGACGAGCACGTCCACAACGGTGAGCACTACTGCGGTGGTCTTGAACACCTCGCTACCTGCTCCTCTGGTGCAGGCTATCATGCTCTCTGTTTCACCGGGAACAGCCGAAGTCATGTTGATATTGACCGTCTTGGTCGTAAGAGGAATACGAAGTTCGGAAGTATAGGTGTCTACGCTGCTTCCCGAGAAAGCATTGCAATCGCTGAGAACGTCAACCGACAGAGTTACTACGATATTGCTGGTGGTAGCCGTAAGGCCGTACGTTTCAAGAAATTTGTTAGCAAGATCGTTGTATTCATCGTAGTTTATAACGACTATCTCGTTTATATTGAGCCTGTTTGAGCTGCTTTGAGATTTGTTCTGTACGTCGACCAGATTATATTTTGGATTAAATATAGCGACCTTTGAAGAATTATCTATGATCTCAAGCCTTGAGTCGATAGAGTAGGAATAACGGTAATTTACGTCGTCAGCATCCATATCTATCTCATAAGAGAAATCGGCTACGATCTTATCTATCAATGACGCTACGTAGGATTGATCCTTTCCAAGATGATCCTTATCGAAGAATTCGTTTTCCTTCAAAAAAACGTTATAGTCTATGCTTCCGTTTTCACGGTAGTCTATATAATACGTGCTTTTCAGCTGATGTGAAACGAGTGCTGAAATAAGGATCGCAACTGTAAGGACAGCTATGATGACCGCGTGGGTAAATATCCACTTTTCGCGGTTCTTTCGGTAGCAGGCGCGTTTTTTCTTTTCCTTTTCCGACATGTCTGTAAACCTCCTTTCTTCTAAGTTTTAATTATTGCCTTCAAGTAGGTCTCTAAGCCACAGGGTAGGCAGACCCACGTAGGCTATTTTCATATCGGTGAGTCCCACGATATCAGCATCGGTGCGATAGCCTATGTCCAAAGTGTCGTTGGCATCGCCCTTGGTGT
Organism: Eubacteriales bacterium; assembly: GCA_045534135.1. Classification (GTDB taxonomy): domain Bacteria; phylum Bacillota; class Clostridia; order Oscillospirales; family CAG-272; genus HGM12713. The sequence continues at coordinate 8,333 of JAZSJE010000152.1, read as the reverse complement.
AATATCTGGTTTCATTGCCGATACGTTCGATCTTCACCACTCGGTGAATGATCTTGTTTTCGTGCTGAAGAAAGACAATTACCTGTCCTTCCTTGATCTGCTGGTCCTCGTAGCGCTCATATATGATCATATCTCCCTTGTTGATCTCACCTGTCATACTTTCGGTCGCAATAATGATCGCGCCGAAGCGGAATTGGCAGGATATCAACATAACGATGCTGATCATAAAGGATGATGCGAGAACCGTTCCCACGATAGAAAGCTTTTTGTGCTTTTTCTTTGCGTTTTTCTTTTTCTTTTCAAAGAGTGCTGCGCTGAGAGCAAAAACTATCAATGGGAAAATGAGGTTGATGGCTACTAAGAGCGCATCGGAAATAGACGTAACCGTCGGTATGAAATAAACGTACAGAGTCGTAATGATACGGAATACGATATTTGGGATGGCACCGTAGCGCTTGGATAAGTAATGATAAAGAACGTTTGCGCTGATGGCAGGGAACAGTGTCATTCCGACAAAATCCATGAAGCGGTTGAAGCTTGTTATGCTTGCAATTGTTGAGCAAGCGAGCGCCTCTGCCAGCACGCAGGAAATAAAGGCTGAAATACTCGCTATGGAGTTTTTCTGAGCCAGTAGTGTTGAACGGATGATTTCGGTACAGACGATTATTGCTACAAGTGGAAGCACGTGTGTCAATATCAGGCTTAGGCTTACAAAATAGGGATTTATGTAAAAGCCGAAGTAAAGACCTGACATGTGTATTAATATCACGTATATTGCGCCAAGCACACCAAGTAGCAGAAGAACCTCTCTTTTATTTATCGACAGCGCAACTCTTTTTTTAATAAAGAGGCGTGTGATGAGCGCTAAGGGTATGAGCGTAATAGCTGTTATAAGCTTGCTGTCCTTTGCGGGAATAAAGAGCAGAATAGCGAGGACCGCAAATACTATTAAAGAAATTGTGTAAAGAACCTTTTTATCCTTGTTCATTTGCGGTCCTCCTTTCTCAGATTATACCGAAGTTAATTTGTTCTGACCGGATTAGGGGGTTACGGAAATACCGGTGAGAGCTATTCTGAAGTATCCCTCGAAATTGTCGGTGCAGGACTTTTTCATGGTAACTGTAACCTCAATGGTGTCGGTTCCGTCAGCATCTATGCTCTTAGCACCGGTCCAGTTGGTGGTTACTTCGAAATACTCGTTTGCATTTTCTGTAACGGTACCTGCCGTTACACCGTAGAGGATGCTCTCAACGGATACTTCCATTGTGCAGTCGTTCTTGTTCTCAATAGTGAGAGTACCTGTTACGCTGTCACCTGCGGAAGCCATACCGCGAACGTTAAGAGTAACACTCTTGGATACTGCTCCACCGTCAAGGTCTGCGCATGTCATGGTAGGAACGTTGGTGAGCTCAGCAGAGTAGGTGCCCTGAGCGAAGGAATTGAAGTGCATGTTGAAGGGCTGTGCGGTTGCTACAACCTTACCGTCGATAACGAGCGCACCTGAAACTGCTGCGTAACCGATACCGATTGCAAGTGCTGCGATGAGGAGCATTGCGATAACTAATGTTCTTCTTCTTTTCATGATTTTTCTCCTTTTTGATAAAAAAGTTGTTGGACTCTCCCTATTAAGTCCGTTTTTGCGCTGAAAAAGCTAATTTTTCAGCTTAGTAGCGATATTGTAGCACGCCTTGACTACATCAGGACTACAAGATGAAAAAAATTTTTAAAAAAAAGCGGAGAATTTTTCTCCGCCTTATGTAGCATATAGCTTATTTGATTTTATGAAGCTGATTTTCAAGATATCCCGTGGTAAACTCTGCCCAGGAATATGCGCTCATATACTGTCCCGTGAAGGAATTTATCGCACGCGTGTCGCCCTCAAGGAATCGGTAATAGTCGCAATCTATTTTTGATGTGTTTACAAGAATTCCTTGCCTGTTTTTAAGTATCAGGTCGGTCTCGCCGATTCCGTGAAGTGTTTTAACAAGACTTGCTATATAGACCTGTAAATTTTTTTGGCGCACACGGTCATATTCTCCGTCTTCCCATATAATGCTTGCAAGCTCCGCGTAAGATGCCGACGTGCCGCGCTTATCGACCAGATACGCGAATATCTCTTTCGACTGCTTTCGTTCGAATTTCAAGGGCTGGTTATCAACGAAAACGTCGAAATTTCCAAAGGTCAATACCTTTATTCGCTTTTCAGCGTTCCACTCGATAGGATTTCTCAGATTTTCCATCTCGACCTTGACCGCGGCGGCTGTTACGGGCTTGAGCAGATATCCGCTTGCGCGAAGATCTATTCCTTCCTTCATATACTGTGAAAAGCCTGTCGCGAAAATAATATTTATTTTTGGGTTGATATCCTTAAGTGCCTTTGCAAGCTCTATTCCCGACATTCCCGCCATATGAATGTCAAGAAAGGCTACGTCTATTTTGTTTTGCTTTGCTGTTTCGATAGCGAGCGCGGGCTCATTGCAAAGATACAGTACGGCACCAGAAACCGACTCTTTGATTGCTTGCTCTAACATTTGGAGTGAGAGATATTCGTCGTCAACTGCTAAAATGTTCATTGTATTTCCTTTCATTCTTTCATTGCTTTTTTCACGGGAATAGATATAGTTACCCTTGTGCCTATGCCTACCATGCTCTTGACATCAAGCTTACCGTCGCACATATCCTTTAGTCGATTTCTTACATTTTCAATGCCGACGTGGTTGCTTGACGTATTTAAAATCGCATTTTCTTCAAAGCCGATTCCGTCGTCCTTTATTTCTATTATGAAGAATTTGTCACTTCGATAGGTCGATATTTTTACCGTACCGCCACCCGACTTCTTTGTTATTCCGTGCTTTATAGCGTTCTCGACTATTGGTTGAATTGTGAGGGCAGGGAGAAAAAAGCCGCTGCTTTGGATAGAATAATCTACGTTTATCTTATCCTTGAATCTTGCTTTTTCGATCTTCAGGTAGCAGCCTACGTGCTTCAACTCCTGTTCTATCGGTATAAGCTTGTTTGTCGAGAGGGTTTCGAGATTTTGACGAAGGAAAGAAGAAAATTCCACGGTCAGCGATTTAGCCTCTTTAGGATCGATCTCGCAAAGCGCTGCGATCGCGCTCAGGGTATTATACATGAAATGAGGATTTATCTGCGATATCATAAGAGCTGTACGCTGCTTTGAGATCAGCTTTCTCTTTTGCAGATAAATATTGGTATATATGATCATGATACTCGTTACCATGCCGATATAAGCAAGAGAGAGCCCGTGGAACAGATAATCAAGTATAGTTCCTACTGTGGGGAAAAGTATGTATAGCATGTAGGAAATTCTGGTGCGAGCGGAAATTCCCTGTGCCGATATGACCATAAGCGCGGTGGTCAAAAGAGCAAAAACAGGGAACTGAAGATAGCAGAGCATTGCTATAGTACCGCCGTTGTGTACGTAATGGCCTGATGTGTTTATGCCAAAGAAAATTCCGTTATATGAATTAATGGAAATAACTATGACCGAGAAAATACCTGCCACGCATACAGCGTATGTGACTACTGTAGCTACCCTGCTGCGCGAAAACAGATTTTTGCGCATATAAAGCATAAAGAAAAGCGTGGTAACGTATCCTACGCAAGAGGCTATCGTGTTTCCTACCGTAGTCATGGTGGCAAGACAGGGATTGCCCTCTCCTATCCAGCTTACTATGTCTGCCGTGAGCGCTAACAAAACGGAAAGGATTATGAAAATGAAGCTGTTGGACGTTGATTCCTTTTTTATCCTTTCTTCAAGACAGCTGAACAGGATTATAACGAGCACAACTATGCCGAACAGGTCGAGCGCTATATTTACATTTGGCATAAAATACCTCCGTAATCTTCCTTTTACATTATTATACTACTGTTGATACCAAAAATCAACACCTATGCACTAAAATGCGGTAAAACGAAAAGAGAAGTCTTTTTTCTGTTTTGTATGAAGCCGATTATTTGTTGCGATTAATTACCGTTTGATCGAAAGCTAAGCAGTATTCCGTTTTATAATTACAATTCAAAATCACCTAATTTTTCCACACATATAAAAAAAGAGCCGTAGCAAAATAATAGCAGAGTTACGAAGCAGCGAAAAAGTGGGTAAATCCGCACTTTGGTTGCGGAGTTACTCGATGATTATAGATTATAGTAAAAGAAGTGACGGAGAATATACGTCACGTGCAAGGAGAATAACTATGGCAAACAAGCAGGCAAAGCAGGCTCTTGAGCAGATCAAGATGCAGGCAGCGAGCGAGGTTGGAGTAAACCTCAACAATAACGGTTACAACGGTGATCTTACCTCTCGTCAGGCTGGTAGCATCGGCGGTCAGATGGTTAAGAAGATGATCGAGAGCTACGAGAACCAGGCAAAGGGCACTAAATAACCCGTAAAGCCAGAAGCAAAGGGCGCTACACGAAAGTGTGGCGCTCTCTTGCTTTTTGAAAATTAAAATCATACTAATTATTGACAAAACAGTCGGGATAGGTTATAATATACGGGAAATTATCATTTTGCGCGTATGAGTTGGAGGTATATATTATGACTATTTACGACGAGCTTGTGGCGAGAGGGCTTATTGCTCAGGTCACAGATGAAGAAGAAATAAAGGAAATGGTGAATAACGGTAAGGCAGTTTTCTATATAGGATTTGACCCTACGGCAGACAGCCTTCACGTAGGTCACTTTATGGCTCTTTGCCTTATGAAAAGATTGCAGATGGCGGGAAATAAGCCTATCGCGCTCATCGGCGGCGGTACGGCTATGGTAGGTGACCCCTCGGGACGTACAGATATGCGTCAGATGATGACCGAGGAAACTATCGCGCACAACTGCGAATGCTTTAAGGAGCAGATGAGCAGATTTATAGACTTTTCCGAAGGAAAGGCTATGATGATCAACAATGCCGATTGGCTTATGGGACTTAATTATATTGAGGTTTTGCGTGACGTAGGCGCCTGCTTCTCTGTAAACCGCATGCTCTCGGCGGAGTGCTACAAGCAGAGAATGGAAAAGGGACTTTCCTTCCTTGAGTTTAACTACATGATAATGCAGTCCTACGATTTCTATCATCTTTTCAAGACCTATGGCTGTAACATGCAGTTTGGGGGAGACGATCAGTGGTCTAACATGCTTGGAGGAACTGAGCTTATCCGCCGTAAGCTTGGTAAGGATGCTTATGCTATGACTATAAATCTTCTTCTCAATTCCGAGGGCAAGAAGATGGGTAAGACCCAGTCAGGCGCGGTATGGCTCGACCCTAAAAAGACCACACCGTACGATTTTTATCAGTATTGGAGAAACGTCGCGGATGCTGACGTTCTTAAGTGTATAAGAATGCTTACCTTCCTGCCTCTCGAGGAGATCGACGCTATGGATTCATGGGAGGGAGCGCAGCTTAATCGAGCTAAGGAGATACTTGCTTACGAGCTTACAAAGCTTGTTCACGGTGAGGAGGAAGCAAAGAAGGCTGAGGCAAGCGCTAAGGCTCTCTTTGGAAGCGGAGCTGCTGCTGAGATACCAATGACAGAGCTTCTTGATGCGGATTTCGTAGACGGAGTTATAGATATCGGTTCTATTCTCGTAAAGGCGGGACTTGTTCCTTCTAAGTCTGAGGCGAGAAGAGCTATCGAGCAGGGCGGAGTTGCGGCTGACGATGAAAAGATCACCGACTTTAAGCGAACCTTTACAAAGGACGAGCTTAAGGACGGAAAGGTATTCAGACGCGGCAAAAAGAGCTTCAGAAAGGTACTTGCAAAATAAGATATTCAAGGCTGTCCGATTTGTCGGGCAGCCTTATTTTTAAACGAAATGAAAGAGTGTTGTTTTTTATAAAGAAAAAATTGAGGATCAAGAGTATTCTTTTACTAAAAATCCTCGATATATATTGACAAAGACGAGAAAAAAAGATATACTTATCCTAACAGATACCTTAAAGCATAACAAAACGGAGTGATGAAAAATGAAAGATATCAAAAGAAATCTTACAATGCTTTGCGACTATTATGAGCTTACTATGAGCAACGGATATTTCGTTAACGGAATGAAGGATAAAATAGTCTATTTTGATGTATTTTACCGTGACAATCCCGACAACGGTGGATACGCAATATGCGCGGGTCTTGAACAGATAGTTGATTATATCAAGGACCTTAAGTTTGATGATGAGGATATAGAATATCTTCGTTCAAGAAAGTGCTTTTCTGAGGAATTTTTGGAGTATCTTAAGAATTTCAAGTTCAGAGGAGATATATGGGCTATCCCAGAGGGTACCGTTGTGTTCCCGGGTGAGCCTCTTATGACCGTAAGAGCGCCTATTATTGAGGCACAGTTTATCGAAACATACGTTCTCATGATGATAAATCACCAGTCACTTATAGCTACCAAGGCGGCGAGAATTACCCGCTCCGCAAAGGGCAGAGCAGTAAGCGAATTCGGCTCGCGTCGCGCTCAGGGAGCAGATGCCGCAATGCTTGGAGCGAGAGCCGCTTATATCGGAGGATGCGGTTCCACCGCATGCACTATTGCCGATGAGGCGTACGGTGTTCCCGCGGGCGGTACTATGGCTCACGCATGGGTCCAGCTGTTTGATACCGAGTACGAGGCATTCAAGACCTACTGTGAGATATACCCCAATAACGCGACCCTGCTTATAGATACCTACAACGTTCTTGAAAGCGGACTCCCGAATGCTATCCGCGTATTCAAGGAGGTCCTTCATCCTAAGGGAATACGCAAATGCGCTATTCGTCTTGACTCGGGCGATATTACCTACCTCACCAAGAAGATACGCAAAAAGCTTGACGAGGCGGGACTTCCCGAGTGCAGAATAGTAGTTTCGAACTCGCTTGACGAGTATATAATCAGAGAGCTTATCCGTCAGGGCGCGGAGGTTGACGCGTTTGGCGTAGGTGAGCGTCTTATAACGGCTAAGAGTGATCCCGTGTTTGGCGGAGTCTATAAGGTTTGCGCGGTTGAGGATGAAAACGGAAACATTATACCCAAGATAAAGATAAGCGAAAACGTAGGCAAGATAACCACACCTCATTTTAAGAAGGTGTACCGCATACGCGATAAGGACAACGGGAAGGCAGAGGCTGACCTTATCTGCGTTTACGACGAGGTCATAAACGAGAGCGAGCCTCTTGAAATATTCGACCCCGCGGCTACATGGAAGCGTAAGACCTTTGAAAATTATACCGCTACAGAGCTTCTCGTACCTGTTTTCAAAAACGGTGAGCAGGTATATGAGCTTCCCACTATCGAGGAGATCCGTGCGCATTGCAAGGAGGAGATCGAGAGTATGTGGGAGGAGGTAAGACGTTTTACAAATCCTCACAATTATTACGTTGACCTTTCCGAAAAGCTCTGGAAGCTTAAGCACGAGATGCTTTCCACACATAGAAACTCCAAGAGCAAGGCATGAAGGTAATAGTTTGTCTTGATGACGCGCAGGGTATGCTCTTTAATCACCGACGTCAAAGCCGTGACAGATGTGTCATTGACGACGTGCTGAAAACGGTGGGCGACGAAAAGCTTTATATACGCGCTTTTTCAGAGAAGCTTTTTGCGGATAGAGGAGAGGTGTATACACTTAACGGGGAAATGCTTTCGGCAGCCGAGAGCACGGCGTATTGCTTTGTTGAAGATATGCCGCTTGCGCCTTGTATTTCAAGGGTCGATGAGCTTGTGATATATCGTTGGAACAGACTTTATCCTGCCGACGTATATTTTGATATTGATCTTGCCAAGGAGGGATTCTCGTTGGACTCGGTGCAGGAGCTTGAGGGATATTCCCACGAAAAAATAACTAAGGAGATATTCAAACGATGACAAAAATATTTAAACACGGGCTGGTATGTCTGTTGGCGCTGCTGCTTGTTATGACCCTGGCTCTTGCAGGCTGTAATTCTACAGACAATAACGATATAAACGACGGAAATCCACCCGACTTTACTCAAGGCACCACTACGGGAAATACCAATTCACAGCAGAATAATGCCGACGTTGGAAAGCAGAAGGACGCGGAAAAGGCACTTGGCGTGCCTGCGTTCTCGGGAACACCCTACGCACCCTTGAACGGTAACGTGCCGAAATTCGATAAAGATGAGATAACTACTACGCCATATGAGTACTACTCCGAGCTTGATTCGCTTGGCAGGTGTGGATATACCGAGGCTTGTGTAGGTAAGGAGCTAATGCCTACCGAGGACAGAGAAAGCATATCAAGCGTGAAGCCCTCGGGATGGATAAATAACAAATACGATACCGAGCTTGTCGACGGTGGATATATTTATAATCGCTGTCATCTTAT
>JAZSJE010000121.1:0-7233 GCA_045534135.1 Eubacteriales bacterium | reverse complement strand
ACTATTGTACCGCCAAAGCGGTCCTTCTCCGTCAAGCCTACAGAAAAAATTGCTATACCATATAAGCTCGTCACTATATAACGCGCCACACACTTCAACTCTGTCTCCGAAATACTCGTAGCATTTACTCAACTGAGCATATAGCGATGGATTACCTTCTCCGTGAACGTTTATTTCTTCACCTGCCTCGCATATATCCCCGTTATCCGTTTTTTTCATAACGCGCAAGCCTATAAGCTCGGAGTCATTAAAAAATTGATACACTCTATATTTTATAGGCTCGAGACTATACGTGTCGTACATTGGCAAAATTTCTACGCTGTCGGCAGCTTCGTGTAGGGCTATCAATTCCTCGGAGGCATTCCCCTTTGAAAGATATTCTGCCAGAGGAATATCGAGCACCTTGCTATCCTCAGCCGAAGGCTTTCCCGTAGTGCCGGTACCCGTCGTTACACCGTTACCTGTGGAGCAGGAAGAAAAGCAAAGCAGTACGATTACCAAAAAAGCAGATATAAATATCTTCATAAAAAATCCTCCTTTAACTTATTACTATGTCAACTACAATAAAAGCATCAACCTTATCCATAGTAAATTCTTCTCGTCGAAAGGTTGATTGCTGTGAGTCGCTTAAATACACATACCTTGTGTTACCAACGATTTCGTATCCTGCGCATACCGTTACGTGTGGACCACCGTAAGGTGTCCCCGAAAAACCTAACACAAACGGTCTTCCTGCGTTGATTTCATTCACCATATTTTCCCAAGAAAAATACGATTGCGATTTTTCATATTTTGTATAACCAAGTGTGTAAGTATTTCCATTTTCCGTATGTGAGAATATATCAAAGCCGTCCTGAAAATAATCATAGCTACCATATCCGTATGGGTTTTCACTTTGCATAGCCAATTGCACTTCACTTGCTCTAATTTCCAGTTGCTGAGCCGTTGAACAATTAAACTGAGAATATCCTTTTTCTATACACCAGTAAGCGGCAATATTTGTTATGGCACACGGCATACTACTGGGAATCGTCTTTATAAATATTATTTTGTTAGTGAATATGCCAATGGTATTACCTCTTTCACAAGTAAAATGGAACAAAAAAACGCACAGACATAGCTATGGCTTGCGCCCCGTCTGTGCGTTTTATTTTCGGCTTATCCACAGACAGAAACTGCTATGGATATTATTCTTTTCTAACTGTATTGTAACATAAAATCAAGCGCTTGTCAATAGTAATAATTTACTCCCGCTCTTTTGATATCCGCGGTCACCAATACCGTCTTATCCACAGTTATTCTTGCCTTATAAGGCTCCATATAGCTTGCGAAAAGCTGATTGGTAAGATCGCTCATAAAGACGTAAGCACCCGTCTTGTTGCTAACGAATATATCCTTATATTCGGGATGCAGCTCGGAAGAATAAGCCTTATCCTCAAGCTCATATCTCATAATAAGATGAAATCCGTAATCTGATCTGACGAGCGCATATTCGCCAACCTCAAGCTCAAACAGCTGTTCTATTACCTCGGGAGATTCATAAAGAGTATCCTCGGTAACGTAATATCCGTTGGGATAATCCTTAAGACCCGCATCCTCACTGTGGCTCTCTACCATAGCATCAAACGCTACGGTGTCGCCCTTCTTAAGGGTTTCCATAAGCTTTTCCGCTTCCTCCTTGATCAGTGCGATCTCGGTCTTGTTGTACTCTATTATCTCCGCATTTCCGTTAGAATCGGTAAGGGGTGATTTCACTCCCAAAGCTCTGTCGTAGGCTATTCTTTCCTTTCCGTTGCTATCGGTATAAACGTATATGATATCTCCGTTAGAATCTCTGAGAACGTCACCGTCAGAATTCGTTTTTTGAGTTTTTGAGGTATCATAAGCTATTTTATTACCTTCCTTGTAGTAAATAACATCGCCATTATCATCGGTTTCGTATTTATATTCAAACGTATATAAGAACACCTGCTTAAAGCGCGCATAGTTATTTTTATAGTAGTCGTCAACGATATTTGCGCCAAGCTTTGAACCATTCTTGCCGAAAAGATATTCTTCAAGATATGCTATCTTTGCCTCTATTATATATGCCTCTCTGAGAATATCGTAGTTGACCCCGTATTCTCTCATCATTGCATTAAACACGCTCTTGGAGCCATCAGCCTCGTTAAGAACAAGATCCTCCATCTCGGCATCTATTTCCTCTATATATGAGTCCGGCAGCTTAAGTCCCTTTTCCTCGAACATAGCAATAGCCGCAAGATAGGTCTTTGCAGATTCAAGAACAACATTTGTATAATAATCGTTATAGTTAGTCCATTTATCGGTTTCCATAAAGGTATCCCAGAACTCGCTATTTTTAGCGCTTTCGCCAAAATACGACGTTGTGGAAAGCATACCCTTCATTCTTGAAAGATATAGCTTAAACAAATTCACAGACATTGTATTTCCGTCAAGCTCCATCAGCGTTTCACCTAATTCAGCACCACCCGAGCATCCGACAGCACAAACAAATACCGTCAGACATACCAAAGCTAAGGCAATTATCCTTTTTACCGATTTCATATTTTCGGTTTCCTTTCTCATATATATTCCTTTAATAAAACGTAATATTTTTCAAACAGCTCAAGCAGCATTTCGGGAACATTATCCCCTCTCTGCTTTTTGATCACTACACTCGGTGGCTCGGACATTATTACCTTTATGCGTCCTTTATATTTAGGATCGTCAGAAAGATCGGACCACACCTCGAAATCGAAAGCAGACGGAAGCACGCGTATCTCGCTTTGCTCCTCAACTATGTTAAGTATCCCGCACTTAATTGCCGCTGCCCTCACAAGAGCTATCGTAAGAAGGTCAACAGTCGCGCGAGGCACGTCACCGTATCTGTCAATAAGCTCATCGATTATATCGTCCTTATCCTCTCTTGTCTCAAGCATAGCGATACGCTTATACAGTCCCATTCTTTGAGCTGAATACGGCACGTATTTTTCAGATATAAACGCGTCGCTCCTTAGTGTTACCGTGCATTCCTTCTTTTCGGGTATCTTCTCTCCCTTTTCCTCAAGCACCGCCTCGTTAAGCAGCTTGATATAAAGCTCATATCCAACGGCATCCAGATGTCCGTGTTGCTCCGCACCGAGAAGATTGCCCGCACCTCTTATTTCAAGATCGCGTATAGCTATCTTAAATCCCGCGCCAAATTCCGCATAATCCCTGATAGCCTCAAGACGCTTTGTAGCTATCTCATTCACCGTCCTATCCTTAGGATAGGTGAAATAAGCGTATGCCCTTCTTGATGAACGCCCTACACGTCCTCTTATCTGGTGAAGCTGTGAAAGTCCAAGCCTTTGCGCATTTTCAACTATCAATGTGTTAGCGTTGGGAATATCCACTCCCGTTTCTATTATAGTAGTGCTTACAAGAATATCTATCTCACCCGAAAGCATTTCGCTCCAGATGTCCTCAAGCTCCTCCTTATCCATGCGTCCGTGTGCCACGGTTATTCTCGCCTCTGGAATTGCTCTCGCAATTTTTGCGGCACAGCTATCAATGCTCTCTACGAAATTATAGAGATAAAATACCTGACCGCCACGGCGAAGCTCTCTGCGTATAGCCTCTATGAGTATAAGCTCATCATGCTCCAGCACGTAGGTCTGCACGGGAAGTCTGTCACCGGGCGCCTCGTCAAGCACAGAAATGTCGCGTATACCTCCCATAGCCATATTCAAGGTCCTTGGAATAGGCGTTGCGGTAAGCGTAAGAACGTCTATATTTCCCGCCATCTGCTTTAGCTTCTCCTTTTGCGTGACACCGAAGCGTTGCTCCTCATCTACTATCAAAAGGCCTAAATCCTTAAATTCTATATCCTTACCGATAAGCCTATGAGTACCTACTATAATATCGGTGTCTCCCCTTTTGAGCTTGCGCAAGGAAAGCGCCTGCTGCTTTGGAGTGCGAAAGCGTGATATCATATCAACATTTACCGAAAAAGGTCTCATTCGGCTGATCAGCGTCTGATAATGCTGAAGCGCGAGAATAGTAGTCGGAACAAGTATAGCCACCTGCTTGCCACCAAGCACCGCCTTATATGCGGCTCTCATTGCCACCTCGGTCTTTCCAAATCCGACGTCTCCACAAAGAAGTCTGTCCATCGGCACAGGCTTCATCATATCGTCCTTGATATCCTCTATCGCCGCAAGCTGACCGTCTGTTTCGTCATATTCAAACGCAGCCTCAAAATCCGCCTGAAGATCATCATCCTCGGGAAAAGCGAAGCCCGGACGTCTCTCCCTTTCGGCATAGAGCTTGATAAGATCCTTGGCAATATCCTTAACAGCAGCCTTCGCGCGTGATTTAGCTCTGTTCCATTCGCCACCGCCAAACTTTGAAAGCTTAACAAGTCCGTCATCAGAATGCGCACCGATATATTTTGAGACCATATCAAGCTTATCAACAGGCAAAAACAGCCTGTCACTGCCTGCATACCGGATATTTATATAGTCACGGCTTACACCGTCTACCTTAAGGTTTTCAATTCCCATATACTGACCTATACCGTGTATCTCATGTACAACGAAATCTCCGACCTCAAGGTCATTATATGAAAGTATCGTTTCGGTTCCGTTTCTCTTTTTCTTGCGTCTTTTAAGCTTTTGAGAAGCAATATACGCGCCCTCTCGGCTCTCAGGCACAGTCGAGAGCACCGCCACGCGAGGAGTGGTCATTTCATAGCCCTTAACTATATGCTTCCAACCAACTAAAATAACAGTCTTAGGAAGAGTTTCGAAGGTAAATTCTCCGCTCTCCGTTTCGCTTACGGCAGATATTCCCTTATCGTTGAGCGATGCTGCAAGATTTTTAGCCGCCGCCTCATTTTCAGCAAGCACGTAGAGCCTGTATCCGCTTCTTTTATAGCTCTCAATATCATCGCAAAGAAGCGCAAAATTATCGCAATAGGAAACCATGTGCTTTGTTTTAAAGTTGAACATGGCTCCAAGCTTCTTACCCGACATTCCCTGTCCGAGCGAGTCAAAATGAGCAACCGCTGCACTCTCAAGGAAAAGATTAAACATGTCCTCCCTCTTTGAGTAGTCTGTATATTTGGGCGCTATCGTGCCGCCCTCAAGTATCTCCTCGACTGTTTGGTCTATATGCCACTGGGCAGCCTTTATTCTCTCATAGACGGCAGTCGTATTGCGTATAAACACAGTGGTCTGCTTAGCAAAATAATCAAGAAGGCAAACTCTCTGCGGATAAACGAGCGTAAGATATTTATCAAGGAAATTTAACTCGCATCCGCCGTCTATCGCAGCTATCTCATGCTCCATCTCCTCTTTTGCTCTATCATCCTTCGACTTGGATTTCCAAGCGCTTATAGCAACTCTGAGCTCCTGCTTTCTCTCTCTATTCATCAAAAGCTCTCTTGCGGGAGAAAACTCCGCTTTATCAAGAGTTACGGTCATTCTCTGCGTTTCGGGATCAAATATCTCCATTCTGTCTATCTCATCACCGAAAAGCTCTATTCTGAATGGCGCGGTTTCTACCGTGACCGCTCCGTCTATATCGGTATAGGTAGCAACTGCGGGAAAAATATCAAATATACCACCTCGCAGAGCAAATTGACCGGGCGCATCAACCATGTCCACTCGAACATAGCCTGCCTCTGTAAGCTTTTCCGCAAGCGCTGAGGGCTCAATCTGCGTTTTCCCGTATTCAATAACACTGTTCGCCTCTATAAGCTTTTCGGGCGGAACGGTGTATCCAAGTGCCGCGTCCGGAGTCGTAACCACCGCGTCATATCTGCCATCAAGCAATCCCGAAAGCACCTTAAGCCTCTCATGCTCGTACTCATGAGAGGCGGTAATATTATAAAAGGTCAAATCTCTGCCTACAAAAAAGCCTACCTTAAAGCCCTGTCTTTTCAAGAAGGAGCGAAGCCTTACGCACTCCTTTTCATCAGAGCAAATAAGCAGCGCCGCTCGCTTATCCTTGTTTTTTAGATCAGACAAAAGCGATGCATAAATAGCATCGGTCGCTCCGTCACAGAGCCCCGATACCAGCGTAGGCATTGGCACGCGAGCAGTTTTGGCATGCTCAATTGCCGCAAGCAATTGACTGTATTCTCTGTCGCTGCGCACAAAATCCGTTACTGTACTCATATTCCTCTTGCCTTTGAAAATTATTTACCGTTACATATCTGCATTGCAGCCTCGGTATCACCCTTCAGCATTTTGCAAAGTCCGTCATAGACCTTAGGATGACACTCGCTTATAGCCTGCATATCTCTTGCATCAAAGTTTGAAAGGACCCAGCTGGCAAGATCATAATCGGGATGAGGCTTAGCGCCTATTCCGATTTTTATACGCTGATAATCCTGAGATCCAAGATGCTGCTCTATGCTGCGCAGACCGTTTTGTCCACCGTGACTTCCCTTGCGTCTGACACGCACTCTGCCTACGTCAAGGCTTATGTCGTCGGATATAACTATTATATTCTCAGGGGCGATCTTATAGAATTTAGCCGCGGCAGATACTGCCTCGCCCGATGAATTCATAAAGGTCTGCGGCTTCATAAGAAGCACTCGCTTACCCTCTATAAGCGCTTCACCGACAAGAGCTGAAAACTTCGCTCTGTCCACCCTTGCGTCACAGCGACCCGAGATATAATCTATCGCCATAAATCCCGCATTATGCCTTGTTCGGGCATAATCCGAGCCGGGATTTCCAAGACCTGCGACTATATATTCTATATTCCCTTTAGCCTCCTCTTTGTCAGAGGATATTTGCTTAAACAAATCAAAAATGTTCGACATTTCACTACCCGCGTTTTTATACTTATCCTAAACATTATATTATAGAAACGTTAAAAAATCAACCTCAGCAAAAGCTTTTTTACGTATGTCACAAAAAATTTACAATTTGATAGCGTATATTTTTTAAAATAATGTAGTCATTCAGGGAAAAATATGGTATAATACACAGTGCGCTATGGCGTAGGGGCTTTTTTGCGCCCAAAAAACCGTATGCGTTGAATTTTGTCAAAATTTTTTATTATATGGAGGTACATTCCAATGGCAAAGAAGTATTGTTATCTCTTCTCCGAGGGTAACGCTAACATGCGTGAGATCCTTGGCGGTAAGGGAGCAAACCTCGCTGAGATGACCAATATAGGTCTTCCCGTTCCCCAGGGCTTGACAATTCATACCGAAGCCGCCACACAGTACTATGAGGA
>JAZSJE010000067.1:0-4031 GCA_045534135.1 Eubacteriales bacterium | reverse complement strand
GATGCTATTTTCCCTGTAAGATATGCAAAGATTCCGATAAATATCCGCAACACAAATGAGCCTGAAGCTCCCGGAACTATGATCGTTGCTGAAACCTCCGAATATGATCTTGAAAAAGTTATTACAGGTATCGCAGGAAAGAAGGGCTTTTCTGTAATTACTATTGAAAAGGATATGATGAACTCTGAGATAGGCTTTGGACGTAAGGTCCTTGAGGTCCTTGAGGACAACGAGATATCCTTTGAGCATCTTCCCTCGGGTATTGACAATATGAGCGTTGTCGTCGCAAGCTCCGCTCTTGAGGGTAAGAGAGATAAGATACTTTCAACGCTTAACAGAGCAGTGCACGCGGATACCGTATCTATAGAGGACGGCCTTGCTCTTATTGCAGTCGTAGGTGTGGGAATGGTAAAGTACAGAGGAGCTGCAGCAAGAGTATTTAACGCCATATCCAATGCCGGCATCAATATAAGAATGATAGATCAGGGCTCAAGCGAGCTGTCAATTATAGTTGGAGTTGAGGAGCATGATTTCAACAATGCTCTGAAGGCGATCTATAACGAATTTGTAAAATAATCATTATAAAAATAATACCGCTGATACATCGGCGGTATTATTTATCTTTTTTAGGGAAAAAAAGCAAAAAATGGGCAAAAAACAAAATAATTTGAAAAAAATTCGCAATAAAAAAGTATATTTGCGAATTTTTGCGTACATTATATTTGATAAGCTTTTTTGAAGGAGGAAATAACAGTGGAACGCAAGAACGTCGTTGATTGCTGCCTTGAAAATGAAAGACGCACACTTTCGCGCTATGCCTTTTTGACGGCAGACACAAAAGGACGCGAAAAGCCTTACTCCGCAAGTGACGTGCGCACTGAATTTCAGCGCGACCGTGATAAAATAACACACTCACAGTCCTTCAGAAGACTTATGTATAAAACTCAGGTCTTTCTTTCACCGACGGGCGATCATTACAGAACTCGTATGACGCACACGCTCGAGGTGACTCAGATAGCCAGAATTATTGCGAGAGCGCTAAGGCTTAACGAGGATCTCACCGAGGCTGCTGCTCTCGGACATGATATCGGTCATACGCCTTTTGGACACGCGGGTGAGCATGCTATGCAGAAATGCTTTGATCCTGAGTTTACTCACTACAGGCAGAGCCTGCGCGTTGTAGAAAAGCTCGAGAATAACGGTGAGGGACTCAATCTGACCTGGGAGGTGCGCGACGGCATATTGAATCATACGGGTTCTAATATGGCATCGACACTTGAGGGCGTAATAGTGAAATATGCCGACAGGATAGCCTACATAAATCACGATATTGACGATGCCTGCAGAGGAGGAATTCTCGGGATAGAGGATATACCGCTTGAGCTTCGTCAAAAGCTGGGCGATACACACTCTGAACGCATAAACACTATGGTCATGTCTATAATAAGGGCGAGCTCCGACAAGCCGGAGATAAGGATGGAGGATGACGTACAGCTTGCGGCAAACGAGCTGCGTGAATTCCTTTTTGAAAACGTTTACCGCAACCCCAAGGCGAAATCTGAGGAGAGTAAGGCGAAGGATATGCTTATGTATCTTTTCGACTATTACGTAAAAAATCCTGAAAAGATGCCTGAGCTTTACAGAAAAAGACGCGAGGTAGACGGTATAGAGCGTTGCGCGTGTGATTTTATTTCGGGAATGACCGACAGATATGCGATAGAAACGTTCTCGGATATATGCATCCCTAAGGTTTGGAGGGGACCGCAATGATATCGAGAGAAATAATAGATGAAATAGTTTTTCGCAACGACATAGAGCAGGTTATAGGCTCTTACGTAAATCTAAAGAGAGCGGGATCCAATCTTAACGGACTGTGTCCGTTCCACAACGAGAAAACACCCTCCTTTACCGTTTTTCCCGGTACTAAAAGCTTCTATTGCTTTGGGTGCGGTGCGGGCGGTGACGTTATCACCTTTATTATGCGTACCGAAAACCTCAGCTACCGTGAGGCGCTTGAGTTTTTGGCGGCTCGAGTGGGTGTTACTATTCCCGATGACGATGACTCAGCAAAGGAAAACACCGTTTCGCGTAAGCGTATATATGAAATGAATATGGAAGCGGCAAGGTTTTTTAGAAATTGTCTGTTTGACGAGAATTACGGCAAGGAGGCGCTGGCATATCTACATGACGAGCGAAAGCTGAGCTTGGCTACCATAAAGCATTTTGGGTTGGGCTTCTCTCCGAACAATGCGTGGCTGCTCACCAATCACATGAAAAAGCTGGGATACACCGATGAGGAGCTTGTTACGGGATTTCTGTGCGGAAAAAGCCAGAAAAGCGGACGTCTTTACGATTATTTTCGTAACAGAGTAATATTTCCTATAATAGACACTTCGGGTAACGTTGTTGCGTTTGGTGGACGTGTTATGGATGATTCCAAGCCGAAATATCTGAACACGTCGGACACTCCCGCGTTTAAAAAAAGCAGACATTTATTTGCTCTCAATTACGCGAAAAAGCATTGTGAGGAGCAGATGATGCTTTGCGAGGGATATATGGACGTTATAGCGATGCATGCAGCGGGATTTGAAAATGCTGTGGCAACGCTTGGTACGGCAATAACCTCTGAGCAGGCGAGAATATTCGCTAAATACACAAAAAAGGTAGTTATATGCTATGATGCCGACGATGCGGGGCAGAATGCCGCAAAAAAGGCAATGCGATTGCTCGCTGAGGTCGGCGTTGAGGTGAGAGTTCTCAAAATTCCCGGTGCAAAGGACCCTGATGAGTATATTAAAAAATATGGAATAGAAAGCTTTAAAAAAGCCATTGGCGAGAGCAAATCGGGCTTTGACTATCAGCTTGACAGAATAGTAAGCGCTTTTAATCTGGAGCTTGCTGAGGATAAGATAAAGGCATCCGAGGAGGCTACCGCGCTGATAGCTTCCGCATATTCTCAGGTGCAGAGGGACATCTACGTTAGAAAAGCGGCGGATCGTATAGGTATAAGCGCTGAGGCCATGAGCGCGGACGTTGAGCGAAAAAGAATAAGAATGCTTCGTGAGAGTCGCCAGAAGGATAGCTCAGATGCTAAAATGAGTATCAAAAACCTTAATAACCGCACTAATATGGATGCCGCGAAGCATGTCAGAGCGAATGCTAATGAGGAGCAGATATTGGCGCTTATGCTGATATATGACGAGTTCAGACGTGAAGCAGCCGACGGAAGCGCGGGAATAGACGCGGATGACTTTGTAACACAGTTTGGAAAACGTGTATTTTCGGCTCTTTGTGAGCTGGAGAACAGCGAGGGAGGCTTCTCCAGAGCTATGCTCAATCAGTATTTTGTGGGTCCTGAATACGATCTTCTTCAGAAGATAGAGATCGAGCGCAGGAGACTTGCAAGAAATGACAGAGCGGTCTTTGAGGCTTGCGTTGCTGGTCTTAAGGAAGAAAAAAACAGGCTTTTGAAAAGCGAAAGCGATCCGTTTGCCGACCTCACGGCAAAGAGGGCGGACGCCCAGAAAAAGAAAAATAAAGAAAACTAAAATACATAATCGGAAGGAATAAAAAATGTCAGTGAACGAAACTAAGGTGCCTAACGAAAAAATAGAGGTAGATCTTGAAGAAATAATAGAAAAGGGTAAGCAGGGAAAGCTTTCCGAAAACGATCTTGACAAGGTCGTTGAGGAGATGGACCTTGATACCTTTTACGACACTCTTGAGGACAACGGAATAGAGCTTTCGGGTGATATATCCTCTACGGAGATGAGTGAGATCGAGTCGGAGGTAGAGGCATTTACTACCAGCGACAATATGGAAAAAATTCTTGAGCAGGAGGGTCTTGCTGTAGACGACCCCGTACGTATGTACCTCAAGGAGATAGGCCGTGTGCCGCTGCTTACAGCCGACAGGGAAAGAGAGCTCGCGGAGATAATGACAGGTGAGGATTCTACTGAGGCGCAGAAAAATGCCGCAAAGAATGAGCTTGTTGAGTCAAACCTTCGTCTTGTTGTAAGCATAGCAAAGAG
>JAZSJE010000101.1:0-2895 GCA_045534135.1 Eubacteriales bacterium | reverse complement strand
ATGAAAATTGGTCTTTCCTAAGACCGCTTGGCCTCCGACTTGACCAAGATCTATTATATAATCCGCAGTCTTTATTACGTCGAGATTATGCTCTATCACAAGCAACGTATTACCTGCACCGCAAAGTCTTTGCAAAACATTTATAAGCTTTGAAATGTCCTCGCTATGAAGACCGGTAGTAGGCTCATCAAGTATATAAAACGTTCTTCCTGTAGATCTTTTAGCAAGCTCGGTGGCAAGCTTTACTCTCTGTGCCTCTCCACCTGAAAGCGTTGTGGATGACTGACCAATCTTTACATAACTCAGTCCAACGTCGAAAAGTGTCTGGAGCTTGGATTTTATCCTCGGTATACCGTCAAAGAAGTCAAGTGCCTCCTCTACTGTCATTTCAAGCACGTCAGCTATATTTCTACCCTTAAACTTTACCTCAAGTGTATCCTTGTTATACCGGTGTCCTTTACAAACATCACAAGTCACGTAAACATCGGGGAGAAAATGCATCTCTATCTTTTTAACACCATCCCCCTCACAAGCTTCGCAGCGTCCTCCGCGAACATTGAAAGAAAAGCGTCCCGATTTATAGCCCTTTGCCTTTGCATCGGCAGTATTAGCAAAAAGATCTCGTATGTCGGTAAACAGACCTGTATAAGTCGCAGGATTTGAACGAGGAGTTCTTCCTATCGGGCTCTGATCGATTGCTATCACTTTATCAAGATTTGATATTCCTTTTATCTTTTTATATTTTCCCGCAGAACGTATTGCGTGATTAAGCTCTCTTGAAAGAACAGGGTTTATTATGCCGTTGACCAGAGAAGATTTACCCGATCCCGATACTCCGGTCACACAAACGAAGCAACCAAGCGGAATATCCACGTCTATATTTTTCAGATTATGCTCGCATGCGCCCTCAATCCTTAGATAATTACCGTTTCCCTTTCTTCTTGCCTTGGGGATCGATATTTGCTTTCTTCTTGACAGATATGCGCCTGTTATGGATTTGGGATCGTTTTTAACCTCCTCCGGCGTTCCACAGGAAACGACCTCTCCACCGTGGATACCTGCTCCGGGTCCGATGTCAACAAGATAATCGGCCTCCATCATGGTCTCCTCATCATGCTCTACTACTATAACGGTATTGCCAAGATCTCTGAGATTCTTCAGCGTTTTTATAAGTTTTGTATTATCTCTTTGATGTAAGCCAATGCTAGGCTCATCAAGTATATAAAGAACACCGACGAGAGCAGAACCTATCTGCGTTGCAAGACGTATTCTCTGCGCTTCACCGCCCGAAAGTGTTCCTGCTTTTCTTGTAAGTGTAAGATATTCAAGTCCTACGCTTGCCAAAAATCCCAACCGAGCACGAATTTCCTTTATGATTTCATTTGAAATTATTTTTTCGCTAGCGTTAAATTCAATATTTTCTACAAACTTAAGCGCATTTTCAACCGACATGCGACAGAAATCATCTATATTTATCCCACCTACAGTTACCGCCAGATAATTATCCGAAAGCCTTTTTCCGTTACATACAGGGCATGGCGCTTCCTCGATGAATTGCTCGTAATAATCCTCGGTACCTCTCTGCCCCATTCTATCCTCGATCATTTTTATGATTCCATCAAAACGTGGCTTTTGGTGATGCTCGACACCGCCAAACCAACGCACGATATCGTAGGTCGTATCTCCTGAGCCGTAGAGTATCGCATTATATGCTTCCTCGGAAAAGTTTTCGAGAGGAGTATCAAGATCAAAACCGAATTTTTCAACCATAGCCGAAAAAAGCGGACCGTTCCAACTTTGCTCATCAAGAGTTTTGAATCCGTTGACCGCTATAGCCCCCTGACGCAGGGAAAGTGTTTTATCGGGAATAAGCCTATCAATAGCTATCCGTCTCATCTCTCCAAGCCCGTCACAGTGAGGACACGCACCTTGGGGATTATTAAAGGAGAACATTCTCGGCTCTAATTCACCAAACGAAATGTTATGCTTCTCACACGCATAGCTCTGTGAAAATTCAAACTCCTCGGGCTCGCCCTCTCTCGGAACAGTAACAATAAGCAGGTATCCCTCAGCAAGTCTTAGTGCGTTTTCAACCGAATCGGCAAGTCTTGAACGCATATCATCCTTCATGACAAGTCGGTCCACAATTATCTCTATGTTGTGCTTTTTGTTTTTATCAAGCTTTATTTCCTCGGATAAGTCATAAATACTGCCATCAACTCTCGCACGCACATATCCGCTTTTCTTTGCAGACACGAGCACCTTCTCGTGCATTCCCTTTTGCGACCTGACTACGGGTGCCAAAACCATGAATCGCTCCCCTTTGGGTAGCTCCATAATTTTCTCAATGATCGAGTCAACTGTCTGGCGTCTTATTTCCTTTCCACAAACAGGACAGTGCGGAATTCCTACTCTTGCGTATAGGAGTCTTAGGTAGTCGTATATTTCAGTTACTGTACCCACAGTAGAACGTGGGTTTTTCGAAGTGGTTTTTTGGTCGATCGATATTGCGGGAGAAAGTCCTTCTATCATATCCACGTCAGGCTTATCCATCTGACCTAAAAACATTCTTGCGTATGAGGACAATGACTCTACAAAGCGTCTGTGTCCCTCTGCGTACAAAGTATCAAAGGCGAGTGAAGATTTTCCCGAGCCCGAAAGTCCCGTGAGGACCACGAGCTTATCTCTCGGTATGTCTACGTCTATATTTTTCAGATTATTTACGCGAGCGCCGCGTATAACTATTGATTTTGTTGCCATTTATTATTTTCCTTTTCTCAGCTCGGCAATTCTGTCACGCAGATATGCCGCCTGCTCGAATTCAAGATTTTTAGCCGCAAGCTTCATTTGTCTTGTAAGGGTCTCGACCATCTTATCGCGTTCCTTGGCTGAAAG
>JAZSJE010000021.1:0-5101 GCA_045534135.1 Eubacteriales bacterium | reverse complement strand
ATACGTTCTGAGCATTTCCTGCACCTCCTTAATTTTGTTTTAATTCCGGATCGTGTCTGTCCGGAATTATCCGGAAGCGTGTTGCTATTACAGCCAAAATACCGCTTTTCACACAATGACATCTTATATTTAACCACATTTCACTTTATTTGTCAAGATGTTTTTGCAATTTTTCTTCTATAATTAATGATTTTTTACCATTTTTTCCACTTTAACTAAAATTGTTCAAAAAATCGTTGCGTTGTTTTGCTTTTTGTGATAAAATATACTCGGTAATTATCAAAAGAGGTATGCTATGGATATTATAAAGGAAGATATTTTTAGAAAAGAGATAAAAAAGGAGCTGTCGGGCGGATATCTTTTCTTTGGAGAAGAAGACTATATGAAAAGCTTCTGTATGCGTCTTGCGCGCGAAGCAATATGCACCGAGCAGACCTTTGCCGTTTTCAACGACGTTCGTCTATCCCCTCTTGATTATTCCGCGTCCTCTCTTTTGAACGCTCTTATGCCTCCGCCGATGATGGCAGAAAAGAAGATAGTTACTATTGACGGTCTTGCCGTATTTGATATGAAATCTCCCGAAATAGACGAGCTTTACAATACGCTTGAAGCCTTGTTGGAATACGATTATAACGTGCTTATAATATCGGTTCCGTATTCAGCGATAGAAGAAACCGCATCAAAAAAGAAGCTCGCCTCGCTTCTCTCAGAGATATCGAAGCATCTCACCCCCGTTCAGTTTGACAGCATCGCGCCCTCACGTCTTAACGGATGGCTCTCAAAGCATTTCGAGCATCACGGTGTTACCGCGTCGCCCTCGATCTGCAATCAACTGATAGAACGATGCGGAAGATCGATGTACGTTCTCTCCTCTGAAGTAGAAAAGTTATCCTACTACGCGCTATCTCACGGCAGAAAAAACGTAATTTCCGAGGATATTGATAACATATGTATATCAGCGGTTTCATCCGACGCATTTGCTCTGACAAACGCAATTACCGACGGAAAATACGCGGAGGCTATAGATGCGCTTAGGATCATGAAGCTCCACCGAGTTGATCCTACTATCATACTTGCCGAGGTCTCTCGCACCGTCTGCGATCTGCTCTCTGTAAAGCTTATGCAAGAGCAAGGCGCCTCCCTTCCGGAAATGATGAAGGCTATGGGACAAAAGAGTGATTTTGTAGTTAAAAAATATATCCGCGCCTCCGCTAAAAAATCAAAGGAAAGATTGCGTCGCGCTGTTATCCTCTGCTCAAAAGCCGATCTTATGCTAAAGGAAACCAGCCAGACCTATGAGCCGATAGAACGGCTTATATGTCACCTCTGATAATAAAAAAGGATAGAGAATTTGATTCTCTATCCTTTTTGTTTCAAAATCCGAGTCTGATCAAAACGCGATATCGTTAGCTATCTGGTAAAGCTCTCTGATCTCAGCCGTACGCTTAGCGCAGATAGACTTCATTACAGCTATATCGTCCTTGCTGTACTTATCAAGATCGCCGGGCTTGAGCTTGTTCTTATACATTCTGTCTGTAGTAAGAGCGAACACGATATCCATAGGAACGTACTTGCCGTCCTCCTCGATAACTACGAGATTGCTCTTGCCCTCAAGGATAAGCTCTACAGCCTTAACACCCATTCTGGATGCGGTAAGACGATCACGAAGCGTGGGATTTCCACCTCTTACAAGGTGCGCAAGACGTGCAAATCTTGTTTCGATTCCAAGCTCGTTCTGACACTTTGCGGTAAAATATTCACCGTAGGGGACCTTGTTTCCGTTCTCATCAACGTGGAATACGCCCTCGCTGACAACAACTACCATTCCTCTCTTGCCTGCTTCTCTCGCTCTCTTTATTCTGTCAAGCGCCTCTGCCTCGTCGAAATCCACCTCAGGGATAGCAACAGCGATAGCACCGGCAGCAATAGCGGTACGCAGAGCTATATCTCCGCAATCTCTGCCCATAACCTCAACTACGTTGCAACGAGCATGAGATTCACAAGAATCCATAAATTTATCAAGTGCCCCAAGCACGGTGTTCATTGCGGTATCGAAGCCTACGGTATAGTCGGTAGCGGTAATATCATTATCAATTGTACCGGTAACACCTATGGTAGGAACACCGTGAAGGCTAAGATCAGTAGCACCTCTGAAGGTTCCGTCACCACCGATAGCAACGATAGCGTCTATATTGTGCTTCTTGCAGGTTGCGATAGCCTTAGCCATACCCTCCTCTGTAGCAAACTCAGGGCAACGATCGGAATATATGCAGGTTCCGCCTCTGTTGATAATTCCGTTTACGGTATCCATGGTCATAGGAATTATTCTGTCATATATAAGTCCGCTGTATCCGCCAAGAGCTGCAACTACTTCAAGCCCCTGCTCAAGTGCCTTATCTGTTATTGCACGTATTGCGGCATTCATTCCGGGAGCATCTCCGCCCGAGCTGAGAACGCCTATCTTCTTTATTTTTTTAAGTTCGCTCATATTTTGCCTTCCTTTCGACGAGCTTTTGTTCGTCAATAAAATGTCAATCTTACACGATTGCCATTATTTTACTACATATCAAAAAAAAAATCAATAGGTTTAAGAAAAAAATTGTGTTTTTATCGAAATTATTGTTTACTTTTTATATATTTGAGCGCCATATCATAGGCATTTGTCGCGCTTACCGTACGTATAAACTCTCTGCTTCTGTTAGAGGATAGCGACAGCTTTCTGAAACTCTCTCCGTCAGACGTGCTTATTCCAAGGAAAACCGTACCCACGGGAACATCATCAGTTCCACCGCCGGGGCCTGCTATTCCGGTAGCCGACAGACCTATATCGCTTCCCGTCTTTTTTCTGACACCGAGAGCCATTTCCATAGCTACCTCTGCCGAAACCGCGGTGTGCTTTTCAAGTGTTTCGCTCTTAACACCCAGCAAAGCCATCTTCACCTCGTTGGTATAAGTAACACAGCCACCGAAAAACACGTCGGAACAGCCAGCGATATCGGTTATTCTTTTCGCTATAAGTCCTCCCGTACAGGACTCCGCCGCGGAGAGAGTCAGCTTGCGTTCATGAAGCTTTTCTACCAAGGCATTTTCAATAGTCCCTATATCTTCTCCGTAAACGAATGATCCCACCTCGCTGTTAAGTATCTGTGCAACGCACTCGTCGCACATTTTCTCTGCTTCTCCCCTGCTCTTGCTTCTTGCGGTCACGCGCAATCTCACCTCGCCCGACTGGCAGTATGGCGCGACGCTCGGGTTTTGAGAGTCTGTCAGCAGAGCATCCATTTTTTCTGCCAGAGCCGACTCGCCTATGCCAAAGAAATGAACGTTTCTGCTCACGATAGCCGAATCACATCTGCTTTCGAGATAAGGCATTACCTCCTCGTCAAAAAGCGGTATCAGCTCAACTGGTGGACCCGGGAGCATTATCACAGTTTTGTTGCCCTCCTCAATAGCAAGCGCAGGCGCTGTGCCGTATCGGTTGCGGAACACAACAGCTCCCTTGGGCATCATGGCTTGCTTTTCATTATTCTTAGTCATTACCCTGCCCGTTTTGGAGAAATAATCGCGTATATACCCGAGAGATTCTGCATGCAGCTCCATCTCACGTCCAAAATATTTAGCCACAGTTTCCTTGGTAAGATCATCCTTAGTAGGTCCAAGGCCTCCGCTCATAACGATAAGATCTGCTCTGCCAAGACAGTCCGAAAGCTCGTGCGACAACCTTTCGGGATTGTCACCGACCGCGACGTGACGGTAAACACCTATTCCAAGCTCAGCAAGCCTTCTTGAGAGAAAAGCGGCATTTGAATTGACTATATCCCCCAGCAAAAGCTCGGTCCCAACACAAAGTATCTCAGCTTTTTCTATAATTTTTTTCATAAAAACTACCGCCCTTCAAGGATTTGAATATCTAAGTCATATTATGCAGAAAAATATTTTCTGTGGATTTTCTATTGGTAAATTTTCTGTGAATTTTAAGCGAAGCCATCGAAAAAAGTCAAAAATCTTGCTAAAATATACTCATCAATGCGAAAGGAGAGTTTATCATATGTCAAGCTGCTTTCTTTGCCCAAGACACTGTGGCGCAAACAGAGCTTCGGGAAAAACGGGCTATTGCGGTGAGCGGGATGCTATCCGCGTCGCAAGAATTGCCCCTCATTACTTTGAAGAACCTCCTTTAAGCGGAACAAAAGGCTCAGGCACCGTATTCTTTTCGGGATGCTCTCTGCGCTGCATATTCTGCCAGAATAAAGATATCAGCCGTCGTGGCGGCGTGGGAGAGGAAATTTCGGATAGCGAGCTAAAAAACAGAATTTTAGCTCTGCAAGAAGAAGGAGTACACAACATAAACCTCGTAACAGCCACACATTTCGTACATCGCATAGCGCCTGTGTTAAAAGATCTCAGGAACAGCCAAAAGCTACGTATTCCCGTAGTTTACAACTCCTCCGGGTACGAAAGCACCGATACGCTTCGCTTGCTTGACGGACTTGTAGATATATACATGCCGGACTTGAAATATTTCTCCCGCGAGCTTTCCGAAAAATATTCCTCGGCACCCGATTATTATGAGGTAGCTATACCCGCCATACTCGAAATGTTCCGTCAGGTCGGCAAATACGAATATTCTGAAAAAGAACCTCAAATTTTAAAAAAGGGACTCATAGTGCGTCACCTCGTACTCCCGGGATGCCGAGAGGACAGCATCACCCTCCTCGAAAGGCTTTCCAAGCTTTTACCCACAGAGGATGTTCTGCTCAGCCTGATGAGCCAGTACACCCCTGAGTTTGCTATGGATACCCCTTACAAGGATCTCCACCGACGTATAACCACGTTTGAATATTCGTCAGTCGTAAAAAAAGCAGAGGAGCTCGGATTTGACGGCTTCGTGCAGGATAAACGCTCAGCTTCGACAAATTTCACACCTCAATTCAAAAAATAACAAGCGGTGAAAAAAATCCGGGGTTGAATAATTTCGAATTACCTTGTTTTTTTGTGATTGACAAAGCTCCAAGTCTATGATATAATAATATCAAGAAATAACATATTATCCAAAGACAGCCAATGCCTGAGGATAAAGAATATACAGACCCGATCTGAT
>JAZSJE010000116.1:0-8741 GCA_045534135.1 Eubacteriales bacterium | reverse complement strand
CTTGGATTTTTTCATTTGTGCCGAAGGCACAACATCATTTGACCGAAGGTCAACATCATTTCGAGCAACGCGAGAACATCATTCCTCATTTTCACGGCACAAATGAATGATGTTGCACTGCGTGCAAATGATGTGATGCTTTGCGCCAATGATGTGGGCTTACGCCCAATGGTGTTGCGCTTCGCGCAAACGTAGGGTTACTTTTTCTACCCTAATACAAAAGTCTTTGTTTTACAAGGGCTTTTCGTGTTTTTAGAGGTAAAAAGCACCCCTCGTTCACCATTGCACCTTTTCCCCGACCTTATGGACTTGAACCTGCGACTTTATCGCACATTTGAGAATTCGCTTCTTTTTTGATGGTGCCGCAAGACAAAGTTGTTATTGACAAAGAAAACTTTTCAGAGTATAATTGTTGCAGATGATCCGAAGAAACAAAAAGGAGAGCCTTATGAAAAGTAGTATGATCATTCATCCCGAAGAATTATCAATCGCTTGGATAGACAGGTTGGCTGATGCGGGTGTCAGTACGCTCGGTATCCATCCGCGGGGCGGAGCCTTAGCGATCCAATCCTTGAAGGAGCTGGTTGTGCGCGCCGAAACCGCCGAGTATCGCGAGCTGATCGACTATGCTCACCGTCGCGGCCTTGAGGTGGAATACGAGATCCACGCCGCAGGGTATCTTATGCCCCGAGAGCTGTTTTCGGAGCATCCCGAGTATTTCAGAGTCAACGAGAAGGACGAAAGAACTGCGGATTGGAATTTCTGTGTTTCCAACCCTGACGCGCTTGAGCTATTTGCCGGGCGTGCTGCAGAGCTGGCTCTCGCGCTTTACGGAAGTAGCCACAAATTTTATTTATGGATGGACGACGGACATCGGCTTTACTGTCACTGCCCAAAATGCAGAAGCTTGTCTCCTTCAGATCAACAGCTACTTGTTTTGAACAGAGTTTTGCAGGAGATAAGAAAACATTTGCCCAATGCCAGTGTAGCGTATCTTGCCTATGTGGATACCATTGTGCCACCGAGTAAGGTTGCTGCGGAAGACGGTATTTTTCTTGAATATGCTCCATTTGAGAAATATACGGCAAAGGGAGAAAAATCAGACGAATTGATCGCGCGTGAAAAGGAAATGATCGTTCCCTTGATGCGATTTTTTGACAAAGGACCGAAAAAGGTTTTGGAGTATTGGTATGACAATTCGCTGTTTTCACATTGGAAAAAGCCGCCCATCAAATTTGTTTTGAATGAGGAGGCAATGCGGACGGATATTGAGGAGTACTGCCGTATGGGCTTTGACTACCTGTCCACTTTCGCCTGCTTTTTGGGCGAGGATTATGAGGAGCTTTACGGCGATGTGGATATCACGCCTTTTTCCAACCATAACGGAGAAAAGGGAATCTTTTGAGTTGTATATAGGTTCAAAATTGTTGGGTTAACACAAAAAATTCCGTACACGCAAGTGTACGGAATTTTTACTTATTACCTCTTCACTCTTCACTTTTCACTAATTTGGCGTGTACGGAATTTTAGGTAAGAGGTAATAAGTAATAGTGAAGAAGTAAAGGTTGATTTGCTGCGCAAATCTTCTTTTTTTAAGTTGTCAAATTAAGCTCCAAGCACAACGAAAAAGTAGGTCAAATGACCTGCTTTTTTCGTTGGCTCCTTTGTCCGACTTAGATCTGTAACATAACTAACAGTCGTCCGCTCGCTGTGACTGAGCTAAGCGAAAAAAAGAATTGAGTATTCTTTTTCAGTGTGACGTTGCGAAAATAAGGAGTATAGCCGCCCGAGGGTAAGCGAAGCGTCTAGGGAGGATAGACGACTATATTTTCAGGAGTAAGCATGACAAAACAATGCTCAAGCCCAGCAGGGGGAGCCAAACAAGATTTATCCGAAACTTTTACCAATCGGTAACGGTTTTGGATTTCTTGTTAATATACATAATATTTGAAGCACAGAGAACTGTGCTTTTTTATTACATAATTTTCAAAATTTACTTGAATTTTATTCTAAATAGTAATTATCGTCAATTCATCGGACGGAAAGAAATAACTTTACGACTTGACGGAAATAAAAGAAAATACTTCCGTGAAGGGGATTGAAAAATTTTTTATGTATGATATAATTTATATGTTGAATCATTAGTGGGGAAGAGATATCACTTGCATTCGAGGGTGAATGTTTAATGCTTCCTGTGGACGAGAAGCGTTATCTGATTACCGATTTATCCATTGACCGATTGAAGTTTGGCTTTGGCTGAATCTTTTTTGACAACGTCTTGAATACTGACAAAAGATAATTACTCAAAAGGAGATTTTTATGTTCAGATTTTGTGAAAATTTCAAATTATACGATGAGAATTATAAGCCGTACGGAGTGCGTATACAGTCAAGCTCAACACTGTGGCACAAGCACGCTCGGTGCGGAGCGGACGGATATTCGGTAGCATGCACTGGCAATAAATATTTCTTCGAAACGCCCGAGCTTAAAAGCTTTGAAGCGACCGTAAGCTTTAATTTTGGAGCGCTTCACAATTATGCTGCCGTCAGCTTTTACTTTGGATATAGCTTTGAGAATTTTAGCGGGCATGAGCTGCGAATAGAATGGCAAAAGGGCGGGCGTGAGCTTTCGTACAAAATACTTCGCATAGACGAGGAGAGACTGCCCGTAGAGGTGCAGTCCTGCACAAAAAATAACGTTGAATTCGCCGAGGGTGGCAAAGAATACGTGCTTAAAGCAGTATATAAAGGAAATAAACTCGTGTGCGAGATCAACGGATATGACTCGGCTGAATTTGATATTGACGTCGAAGCGGGACTTGTAGGTGTTTCACGTCCTCATTTTATAGGCTCCGTTACCTTTACTTCCGCTACAGTATCCTCGGATCTGCCCGTTGAAAAGCCTATTGCACCTCCCATAAAGGTAGAGATTCCTCTTACAAACGGTGGAAATATGCCCCTGACTATGGAGTATAAGCTCTTCGAGGTAAATGGCAAGCCTTATCTTACGGCTACCCTTGACGGTGGACCTCAGTATAAGACAAGTGAAAATTACGATCCTTTTCCTTGCAACAAGCGCGGTCAGTATGTGGTAGAGCAATGGTTCATGAGGGATCCGTATATAAAATGTAACGGAAAAAAGTATTTTCTCAAGAAGGGAGAGCTCAATTTGGCCGACCCCGGTCTTGCTTGGAAAGAGATACTCGATCCTTCTATGAATTTTTCGTTCTTGCCTTTATCTGTAACCGTACCGCTCGAGAGCATTGAGGTGGAAAAATACAGCTTTGGATATGATGAGCTTTGTGTAATATGCTGCGGTATGCAAAAGGGCGGTGCGGAATTCAATTTTGCTCCAAATGGCGAATATCTGGGTGAAACGGTGTTTGAGGATAGCTTTTCGCTTCGTTCTCCCGCCGACAAAAAAGCGGTAAGAATGATTCCCGAGAGCGTTTTTAATTATCCGACAGTAAAAAAGCATTTTGAGGATAATCATTACTTTTCCGAGGATGAGGACATAAGATTTGAGATCCTTGCGAACACCCAAAAGGATTATATCACCTACAAAGCGGAGCTTCGTGACGTTTTTGGTGATGCTATTGAGGAGTTAAGCATTGTTGACGGAGTAATTTATCATTCATCTATGCCGGTTGGAGTTTACAGAATATTCTTGTCAGTGTATTACGGAGATACGATCTTAAAAAACGTCGACACCGTATTTGAGGTGTTTGACGAAACGGGGAAGAGATGCGCCCCCATTGAGAGTGGTCTGCCGTTCCAGTTTTCTATGACGAACGAGGTGCAGTACAACGAGAGTGATC
Organism: Eubacteriales bacterium; assembly: GCA_045534135.1. Taxonomy (GTDB): domain Bacteria; phylum Bacillota; class Clostridia; order Oscillospirales; family CAG-272; genus HGM12713. Next base: position 4,924 of record JAZSJE010000116.1, on the reverse strand, counting down.
CCTTTGATCCTTGGAGGCTTCAGCCGAATTGCAACACCGAGCATTATTATTGTTGCACCGCTTACACAGGTCACGTTGCCGAGTATAAGCGTACATGGGAGGTCACGAAGCTTTTCGGACGTGAATGGTACACGTGGCTTGGTAATCACCGTTCGATGGTAGACCATAACATTGAACGTCATATGGACATTGTGAAGAACGCGGACTATCTCTACTATCCGTCAGATTACGAGTGGGGGGTATTGCGAAGCGATTTCTATACTCCGTATTGTTGGGATATTATGCAAAACGAATCAAAAACGTATGATCTTTTGAATGAATTTCTCGATTCTATAGACGGGGCACGCGAGCGTGTAGGACTTGAGCGCGGCGATTCGGTTACAAGTTCCGTTATCGCAAAGCTTTACAAGTACTACAAGAAGGAATGGTATGCTCTCGCGCACGAAAGAATAAAAGAGTCGTTCGTGGCGCAAAACGATATGTTTAAAAAGCTAAAGCCCGATTTTAAGCGTGCCTGCTACGGCCCGTTTAACGTCTACGTTTCGACGATGCGTACTATTAAGCTTAGTGAGGCATACGGATTCAAGGATGGGGACACTATCTCCGACGATATCTATACGGGATTTGCTCAGTTTGAGGATTATCCGATGTCCTGCGCATATCAGACATATAGAGGAGCATTTGGAGTCGGAGCATCGCTTGTTAAAGCACCTAATCTCAGAATATATCCCGAGCAATATAGCAGCACTAGAGGCGGCTGTATAGACGGAGCGGTCTACTTTGCATATCCGCCGATAGGAAAGATAGAGCATCCTGCCTGGTTCAATAATACACACGCTCGCGAATACGTGTATAATACGGCGCGTAAGACCGAGGACGGATACGCTTATTGGGATACGTACGGATTTATGAAAAACGATTTTCCGCGAGAGTCGGACGAGTCTTTCGTAAAGGAGTGGAAATATATTCTTCTTCATAAGCCTAAGAGCCATATGAAGAGTCCCGTATTTGTTTGCGAATTCGATGACTCGGACGACGGATTTGACGGAGACTTCCAAGGCTGGCTTACTCCGTACAACGTCAGCGAGGAGGGTGTCGGATATCTTTATGAGAGCACAAGAATATCGGGAATTCCGTCGGGTGTGTTTGCCGATTGGAAGACTCTTATGACTATCACCGCTGATGATACCGATCTTTTGGTATTGCCGTCCACACTGTCTGCACCTGCAGAGGCGATAGAAAAGATAAGAGAGCTTTACAGCAACGGTGTTGCCCTTATTGCCGTTAGTCGAGTAGACGGACTTGAAGATATATTTGGTGTCAGATACGCTCCTCAAAAGATAAAATTCAATCTTATCGAAACCGAGAGCGAGAGAGATAACATATATCCTTATGAAGAAGAAGCACGTTATGAGTCTAACGGAGCAGAATGCATTATGACGGCATCCGGTGTTCCCGCTATATTTAAGCAGGGAAGAACTGCAGTTTTAAATATTTCGCCAAATTCAATAGGAAGATCGTATTTTTATGAAAAACCAGAGAACGCTCGTTCATCTAACAATGAACTGTTGCGCAAAATGGTAAACAACTTGATTCTGGAGTTGTCCTCTCCGATAGCGATCTCCGACGGAGCGGGTATCACAATGCTTAAGGATACGGCGGATAATACGCTATTGCTTGCCATAGACTATTCAAACCACGATCAAAACAAGCTGGAATTCCAGCGCGAGAGTGTTATCAGATTCAATGAGGGAGAATATACCGATGCAGAGTCGGTTAACGGAATCCCGATGCGTAAGCTTATCTCAAAAAGTGGAAGACTTGACGGAGTTGTGCTTACTCTCAGACAGCACGAATCGGCTATAATTAAGCTTATTTAAATCAAAATCTTGAATTGACGGACAATGCTTGATCTTTTAAAGAGAATAGAAAGTGATATTAGCATATAATCAAAAAATTATAGAGTTGCATTTTTGTACTACGAGCACAAACAAAAACAGACCATCACAGATGGTCTGTTTTTGTTTTCCTTTCTTTTGTTAGGTTCGTGCTGTCACGGTATAAAATTTGGCAGAAGAATAATTCAAAAATAATTACTGGCTTGACATTATTATTTGCCGGTGATATAATTGTTTTGGAGCAAGTTGCTCAATATACCTCATACCGGAGAACAAGAAATGAAGAAAATGCTGACGGCTTTTTGCTTTACCGATATACACAATCAACAAGCTATGCTTGATTATCCCACAACACTGAGAAGATCACTAATTTTGGCAAAGGAATTAGCAGTGTCCGAGTTTGGGTCCTCAGATATTGCCTTGATTGGCGGTGACAATATATCCGATTATCCTCATTGGAATCGCTCCTGCGCTTTGCCGAAGAAAAATTTTTTGGACCTCAAGCAAAAGATGCACGCATGCGTGGCACAAAGCGTTGCAGAGGGTAAGGTATTGTATGTGGCAGGCAATAACGACATGATATTGGGCGATATAGGCACGGAGGAAAACGAGCCGTATAATACAACGGATTTTTATGATCTTATGGATGACGCATTTGGCGAGCTGCCATCATCTGAGCGCATTAGCCTGAAATGCGAGGATAAGCCGAATGAGCGCTATCTTGGGGCGTTTCACTATACTGTAAACGGCATTGATTTTATCGGTATTAACATAGATCCGAATACGGCGGTTAATTCACATGAAGGTTATTACAGCAATGAAACCTTGATGTGGGTCAAAAATAAGCTTGATGAAATAGATCCTGAGGGAAAGAAGCCTGTTTTTATTGTAGGACATTTGTCGGCAATCTATTATTTTAACAATGGCGTTCTGGAAGAAACCATGATCAACGGAGATCGCTCTCTATTCTATAGTATATTTAAGGGGCACAAAAACGCATTTTATCTCTACGGTCATCTTCACGGAGAAAGCGCTTGCTACAGAGAGTTTTCATCGGGTGCTGTTTTGCATATCAACGATCGGTGCCTGCCGCTTGACGATAATTTAAGATCAACAGATTCCCGCGGTAAGGAGTACGAGTATTCTTTTGTACACATGGGCGGATTAAGACCTTTTGGCGGACAGTATTTTGAGGCAGACGGATTGACGGGCTACGGTGGCAAGGCTGAAATGGAGTATTATCCCGGAACTGCAACACCTACTTTAGCTCAGTATATGGTTTTTGAGGTATATGAGGACCGTGTGGTTTTCCATATCAGGAATACAGGAAAGCGCGAGGGCTATGATCAAAAGGATAAGCTCAGACCCTATACCGTATACCTTAGATAAGGCGAGGTAATAAGACATGGTGAAAAGTGAAAAATACGTAGTAGGCACCGAAAGAGATGATGTTTACAGATCTTTATATGAGATGATACCGCAGGATGATAGCTATATGCATCTGAGGCTTTCAGGAGCATTGACCGATGTCTGTAATGATATATATTTTTTGACGCATGAAAACGGAAAGGGTCTGTCACGTGTTTGGATGTGTTACGGCAAACACGAAAATTCCGTATCTAATTGGGGAGCCGTTTATACCGCGCAGGAGGCTCGAAAAAAGGGATATTGTGCTATGACCTTGGATTATTGCTTTGAACAGATAGACGCTATGGAAAATCCTCCTCTGGCACTTTTCTGCTCCGCGGGAGATATTACACCGCTTTATCTAAGATATGGATTTGTGCCCGCATTGAAGGGAACAGACAGAGGTCCGCTGTATCGACCGAGCGCTAATGCTCCAAAAACCTTTCAAGAGTTTTGCGATAGCTATTATACGCCCACCGAAGAACTGTTCGTGATTGATGCGGACTTTGGTTGGAGGAATGAAATAGACTGTTTACTCAGATTTGCTCTGTTGGATATTGGAGAGGATTTTGGTATTAAAGACGTTAATGATCTTTATGTTTTGCTGATGCAGGACCCCAAAAGGGCTAAAATCGTTCTTACAAGAGAGAACAGATGTGTCGGTTGGGCAGTTGACGGCATTATGCAATTGCATCCCGGATATCGAGATATAAAAAAGATTATACATAAATAGTATAATGAAAGAGGGTTTTTAATATGGATTTTGTAAATTTTAATAAATCTATCCCCATGTACGGACGATATGATGTTGCTGTTATAGGCGGTGGACCTTCTGGTGTATGTGCGGCAATTGCGGCAGCACGTAAGGGAACAAAGGTCTTGCTGGTTGAATCGACAGGTGCACTTGGAGGAATGGCTACCTCTGCGTTGATTGGCCCTTTCATGACAAATTATGATAGAAACGGCGATGAGCAGACGGTTGGAGGATTGTTTTCGGAGATCGTGGAGCGACTGGTTCAAATAGACGGTGCTTTTCCTTCCGAAAATATAGAGGCTCCAAGTATTTATACCTCTTTTATTGCCAAATATCACCGACACGTAACTCCGTTTGATTCTTTTAAATTAGAGATAGTCCTTGACGAAATGGTCAGAGAGGCAGGAGTAGAAGTCCTTTGCTATACACAATTTTCTGATTGCATCGTTGAAGACGGAAGGATACGTGCGGTTATATTGAATGCTCTTGAGGGCTTGATAGCAGTTGAGGCTAAGCAATTTATAGATTGCACAGGTATCGCGGCAGTAGCCCAGAGTGCGGGTGTGCCTACGTATAAGGGCGACGAGAAAAGCGGAATTCCACAGCCCGGAACGCTGATGTTTGAGATCAGTGGCGTAAATGACGAAAAAAACGTCGGCAGACCGAGGTTTCCCGTGAAGGCGTACAGAACGCCGGTGGATGGAAGGTATAAGGTAAATCATTACCACGTTTACAATGTGGATGCTGCTAACTCAAAGAGCATGACAGAGGCTCACAGAGAAGCAAGGGGGCAGGTTCTGGATGCGTTCTCTGTGTTGCATGATGAAACCCCGGGATTTGAGAATATTGAGCTTGCAAAGGTCGG
>JAZSJE010000245.1:0-6686 GCA_045534135.1 Eubacteriales bacterium | reverse complement strand
ATATGTTGCCTGCCGAGGATTTTGAGCTTCGTCGGTTGTTGGGCTGAATTTGCTCTCGGATAGCTTCTTCAATCTTTTTTGCTATATCCACAGATATATTGGAATTTGGGGAAAAATATATCTGAAAACCGCTGTATTTTTCCTGAGGAAAGGAATTTTGGTGTATGCTCACAAATATTACATTTTGATATGAATCAGCTATCCTTAGTCTTTCTTGCATATCAAGGTGCTTTTTCTGTCCTTCAAAATCTGCATTTCTGTCATATAGTAAAATATCTGTAGAACGTGTAAGAATGCTTTTTATACCCATTCCTGAGAGGAGCGCCTTCAGCTTTTTTGCCATAGAAAGATTTATATCCTTCTCAAGACATCCGTTGCTGCCTATAGCGCCGCAGTCCTCGCCTCCATGACCGGCATCAATGATCACCAAAGGAATATCGGGTGTGGAATACACCTTAATATCCGTGCTTTTACTCAAATATGAAAGCATAAAGATCAGCGTGCAGGCAACAAGTATAAAAATCAAGCAAAATAAAATGAAGGAGGGTAGAGTATAATTTCTTTTTTTCATATGCTTACCTCGCTGTGTATTACAAAATCAACAAATTTTTCTCTTAAAACCAATATTTTTTAACATTGATTGAGAAAAAGAAAAAAGAACGTAAAAAGCAGGGATTTTCACGATAAAAACCTTGACAATTAACGACATATTTGATATAATAAGTTTTAATAAAACTGATTATTTTTGGGAGGTCTTATGGATTACAGTTCTAAGTTTATTAAAGAAGGTCTTACCTTTGATGACGTGCTTCTCGTTCCCGCAAAGAGCGACGTTTTGCCAGCAGACGTTTCGTTGAGGACCCGTCTTACCAACAAACTATTTTTGAACATTCCCGTACTCAGCTCTGCAATGGATACGGTAACCGAGGCAAATCTTGCTATTGCAATAGCTCGTGAGGGCGGAGCAGGTACCATTCATAAGAATATGACTATTGACGCTCAGGTCGATAACGTTGACAGAGTTAAGAGAAGTGAAAACGGAGTTATAAGCAACCCCATTTTTCTCGGCCCCGAAAACTACGTTTACGAGGCAGAGAATCTTATGCGCAAGTTCAAGATATCCGGTGTTCCTGTATGTGATGAGAATAAGCGCGTAATAGGTATTATTACTAACCGTGATATGAGATTCCTTGTCGACTATAACATGAGAATTTCCGAGGTCATGACCAAGGAAAATCTTGTTACCGCCCCCGAGGGAACTACTCTCGCTGAGGCTCAGGAAATACTTAGAAGCCACAAGATCGAGAAGCTTCCTCTCGTGGATAAGAACAACATTCTCAAGGGACTTATTACCATTAAGGACATTGAAAAGGCTACTAAGTATCCTAATTCCGCTAAGGATGAGCGCGGCAGACTTATCTGCGGTGCGGCTATCGGTGCCACCAAGGATTGTCTTGATAGAGCAGGCGCACTTCTTGCGGCAGGAGCAGACTACTTGGTTCTCGACTCTGCTCATGGACATTCTCAGAACATAATCAACAAGGTGTTCGAGGTAAAGAACGCATTCCCCGAGGCACAGGTCATTGCGGGAAACATTGCTACCGGTGCTGCGGCACTCGAGCTTATTAAAGCAGGTGCTGACGCTATAAAGGTAGGTATAGGCCCCGGATCTATTTGTACAACGCGTATAGTTGCAGGTATCGGTGTTCCTCAGATAACCGCCATTTGCGATGCTGCGGAGGTTGCTGATAAGTATAACATTCCCGTTATTGCAGACGGTGGACTTAAGTATAGCGGAGATATCGTTAAGGCTATTGCGGCAGGCGCATCTACCGTTATGATAGGCTCTATGTTTGCAGGATGCGAGGAGAGCCCCGGAGCAGAGGAGCTTTACCAGGGAAGACGCTTCAAGGTATATCGCGGAATGGGATCTATTGCCGCTATGGAGCAGGGCTCTAAGGACAGATACTTCCAGGAAAGCAATAAGAAGCTTGTTCCCGAGGGAGTTGAAGGACGTGTACCCTTTAAGGGACCGCTTTGCGACACTGTATATCAGCTCATGGGAGGACTTCGCGCAGGTATGGGATACTGTGGAGCGGCTACTATCGACGCTCTCCGTGAGAACGGTCAGTTCGTACGTATCACGGGTGCGGGACTTCGTGAATCTCATCCTCACGATATCAATATCACCAAGGAAGCACCTAACTACTCTACAATGGGTTAATTTAAAGCTAAAGGCAGTCTTAGGACTGCCTTTTATTTTTTAAAAAATATAAAGGCTTTGTAAAAAGGTATGTACAAATTCGTCATTTTATGATATAATTATAATGTATAACTATGAAATTTGGAATTTTTGGGAAAATAGCGTTGCGGAGGAAGATAAATGGCAAACGGCAAGTACAATAAATATGACAAAAAGAGCAAGAGCGTGCCTGCACGCGATCGGAAATACGATGACAAGCGTACACGTGAGGACCGCGAAGGCTTTGAGATAGATGAAAGTCTTGTTATCGGAAGAAATGCGGTCAGGGAGCTTCTCAAGTCAGGAAGAACTGTAGACAAGCTTTTGGTGCAAAAAGGAGAACGAGAAGGCTCGATCGTCGTTCTTGTGGCAGAGGCTGTCGAAAGACATATCCCTGTGGTTGAAACCGATAGAGTAAAGCTTGATAAGATGACTAATTATTCGGTTCATCAGGGTGTAGTTGCCATGGCTGCGCAAAAGGAGTATTGTACTGTTGACGATATTCTCGCAATAGCGGAGGAAAGAGGAGAGAAGCCGTTTTTAGTAATAGCCGACGGAATAACCGATCCTCACAATCTCGGTGCCGTTATTCGTTGTGCTGAGGGAGTGGGAGCTCACGGACTTATAATTCCCAAGCGCAGAGCTGTGGGACTTACAGCCGCTGTCAGTAAGGCATCCTGTGGAGCGATCGAGCATCTTGCGGTAGCGAAGGTTACTAATATTGCCGCAACTGTCGAGGAGCTTAAGGAAAAAGGAATATGGGTATTTTCCGCGGAGGCGGGCGGCACTGCATATTTTGATACCGATTTTAATTGTCCTTGTGCCATAGTGCTTGGAAGTGAAGGTGACGGAGTTTCTAAAATAGTTAAGGATAAATCCGATTATATAACCTCTATTCCGATGTATGGAAAGGTTAATTCATTTAACGTATCAACAGCAGCGGCAGTAATTCTTGCCGAGGTATCAAGACAGCACAGAAGCTGATTTAACAAAGAAATAGGAGGTGTCACATGGTTTATAAAAGTGATGCGCCAAATAAAGAAAATATATCCGATGTTGTAGAGAGTCTTAATCAGACCTACAGTGTGCCGTCGGCGAGTGATGAGGAGATAGAAGATAACGACGAATTGAAGCATATCTCCGATGATGAGGTTAAGGAGCTTTTGAAAGCGCATTTTATCGGTAGTGATGATAAGGCAAGAGCAAAGGCTGATGAAGCGTATTCTCTAGATGAAGATTTTTTGACCGAGGCTGAAAGCTTTGCCGAAGATATTGAAGAATTGTCGAGCGAGGAAGAAATCATCGAGGAAGAAGTCCGTGAGGAAGCTAAAGAAGTCAAAGAACCTGAGGTCGATGAGGTTGAATCGGATGTGTTTGATTTTGAAGATCTTCCTAATATAGCGGATATTGATGAGCTCGATGAGCCCGAGATAGACGATGAGCTTACCTTCGATCAGATAGAGGATACCTCTGCTGAGGAGATAGAATATGCACCTATAGAGCTTGATAAGCATGAGAGTGATGACGTTCTTGAGAGCGGTGAGGAAGTGCATGGCACAGAGCAGGAAATAGTATCTATGCACCTTGAGCGCGAGCCGCTTGAAAATCCCATACCCGAGGCTCATGAGCAAAGCTCTTTTGACGCTGTATCAAATGGTGAGGACGAAGTATTTCAAAGAATTCCCGAAAAGGCTATTATGCGTCAGTTTGCGCTTAAGGTTGACGAGCAGTCGGTCAAGAGCATTGAGGATACAAAGGTTGACGAGCCTGCCGAGCATAATGAAGCGGCTGATGACAGCGCGCCTGATTCGGACTTTTTGGACGAGCTTATTGGTGAAAATGATGAAAATAAAGTTGAATTAAAGGCAGATGTCGACTGTGCTGCAAAGCAGGAGCTTGACGGTGCGGAGATATCATTACTTATGCAATTCGGTTGCGATGACGAGATAATAGAGAGGTATAATAGAGAGTCCGCAAAGGAGCAGCCTGAGGAAAGCGTTGATACAGAATTCGAGGACACCTTGAATGAAAATAAGGAGCTTACCAAGGAAAAGCTTTTAAGGCATCAGGAGGAATATAAAAACAAAACGGTAGGATTGCTTATCCGACTTTCTATATGCGCCTTTTTAGCCTTGATGTTGCTTATTTTTGAGGGAACTGCGGTATTTGGATCGGGTTTGATCGGTAATTTTGTGGTAAACGTCTTGATCTGCATGCAATTAGCAGCCCTTTGCGTGCTTACTTCTTACAAGCAGGTATGGGACGGAATTAAAAAGCTTTTGTCCCCAACGCCGTCGGCATATTCTATAGTTGCGATCCTTGGAACGTCGACACTGATATACGATATTTGCATATTCTTCAGCGGAGATGGCGTATTCCCGCCTACCTTCCATTTGCTCCTCGTTCTTTCTATTGCTCTGGCAATAGTCTGCGAATGGAGAATGCTTGTTACCGAGAAGAAAAACTTTGAATTTTTCTTTGAGGATTATCTGAGTAAAGATGAGGGGGCTTCTTCAAAGAAATTTACACTTAGAAAGAGCCAGGGAAAGAATTCTACAGCCGAGAAGATGTACAAGGGCGGGCTTGATTCCTCGCAGAGTGTTTATTACCCGATCGAAATTGATAAGCTTGATAAGTTCTTTACGGCAATAAATAAAACAAGCAGAAAAACAAGAGTTTCTATGCTTGTTATCGTACCGATAGTTGCTATTTCACTTGTAGTGGGCGTATTTGCGCTTATAGCATCAGGAATTTTCTGGGTCGGTGTAGGTGGCATGAATTTGACACTACTCCTGACACTTCCTACAGCTGCTACCATTTCTGTTTGGTTGCCGTTTGATATATTTGGCGCTAATGCTCGCAAGAGCGGATATACATTTGTAAATGAGGGCTGTATGGAGGATTACGCAGACGGCAATATAGCAGTATTCGCTGACCTACATCTTTTCGCAAAGTGGCCGTCCTCGCAGATAAATCTGGCATTTTACGACGGAACTGCCAAGGACACCGTATTGGCATGTCTTAATGCTGTGTACAGGGAGATAGGCGGTCCTATGGCGGATGCTTTTGCTGCCGCCGGTTGCAAAAAGCTTGGTGAGTGCCGACTGACCAGAGTGGCGAAAAGCGGAGTTGAGGCAATAGTAGGAAGCAACTATTCAGTTTTGATCGGTAGCGAATCCTTTATGGCAAGGTACGGAATATCCTTCCCGAACGTTATTCTTAACAATAGCGAGGATGAGGTACATACGCTTTGTGTTTCCATAAACGGACGTGGAACGGCACGAATTGCGGCAAGATATGCGGTAAATGAGCAGTTTGAGATGTTTGTTGAACGTCTTGCGGAGCAAAAAATATTTTGCGTGATCGAAACGTACGATCCTATGATCAATACAGAGCTTCTCGCTAAGCTCAGAAACAATGCTTCTACGCCCATAAGCGTAGTTCATATGAGCGCTGAGGATAATCGCATAAGACGTGACGATAGCATAGAAAAAATGCTTTTCGAGGCATCTGAGGAGGAGCTCGGGCTTTTAGCGCGACGTTCAAGATTTAATCTGGCGGTAGCTATGTATTCGGCTAAAAAAATGTCTGCTCTGAGAAAATACTGCAATATTCTGTCACTTTCGGCATGCGGACTTGGTGCTGTATTAGCATTTATAATGTCCGCTGTTGGAACAGTGCCAGAATTTAACGCACTTTTTGTGCTGCTTTATTGGATGCTTGTTGCGGGCGGTGTGATTGCGCTCGTTATCAATCTTCTTCCAAAAAGAAATAAATTTTCATTTGACGCATATTTAGCAGAGAAGGATGCTGCAAATACGGCAGAAAGAAACAACTAATTGACAGTGAGAAAATCAAAAAATGAACAAAAATATAAGTACCGTACTTAAAGCCGTTTCAAAGCCGGGACGTTATTCGGGCGGAGAATACGGACAGATAATCAAGAATAAAGAAAAAATAAAGGCGAGATTTGCTTTTTGCTTTCCCGATACGTACGAGATAGGAATGTCCAATCTCGGTATGCGTATACTTTACGGAGTACTTAATCGCGAGGACGATATCTGGTGTGAGCGTGTTTATACTCCCTGGATGGATATGTAGGAGCAGATGAAGGCGCACTCTATACCGCTCAGTGCTTGTGAAAGCGGTGATCCACTTACCTCATTTGATATGATAGGATTTACCTTACAGTATGAGATGAGCTACACAAACGTGCTCAATATGCTCGATCTTGCGGGCTTGCCACTCAGAAGTGCCCATAGAGATGATTCTATGCCGATAATCATAGGCGGAGGACCTTGTGCATATAATCCCGAGCCCGTAGCTGACTTCTTTGACCTTTTTAATATTGGTGAGGGAGAGTAGATGCTTCCCGAGCTTTGCCGCTGTTACATAAAGATGAACGACGAGGGCAGATACACAAAGGAAGCATATCTGCACGAGG
>JAZSJE010000143.1:0-4193 GCA_045534135.1 Eubacteriales bacterium | reverse complement strand
ATTCATATATTTCCTGCCCGCCTATGTAGACTCCGACAGCGCAGTCCTCAAATCTCTCCTCGATAGCCTCAGTCATCTCGACTCGGGCTTCCTCGCTGACGCCCTCACCTACGAAAAGTGTGATTATCTCTCTGTCCTCTATGTCCTCGACCTTTTCTATCATATCAAGCATTGCCTCTATGGCTCCGTTTCCTGAGGATACCAGATCACCGTCAAGTATACCGATATACTCACCCTCATTGACCTCAAGTCCGCTAACCGTAGAGTGTCTTATTGCCATTGTGACCTCACCCGATACGACCGAATCCTTTGCCATATTGAGGTCTGTGATCTGCTCGTCTACGTCATCTATCGCGGGATTAAACACCGAAAGCGCCGCGAAGCCCTGAGGTATAGTCTTTGTAGAAATAACTCTTACGTTGCCCTTTTCCCAAAGCTCAACTGCCTGATTGGCGGTAAGAAGTATATTGCTGTTGTTAGGAAGAACAAGAATACAATCGGCATCTATATGCTCAAAGGCATTAAGAAATTCCTCCGCCGAGGGATTTCCCGTCTGCCCACCGTTTATCACTACGTCGGCTCCAAGCTCGCGGAAAAGCGCCTTCATGCCATCACCCGTAGCGACCGTAACGATTCCGTATCTCTTGTGTATTTTCTTCGGTGCGTCCTTAGCGACCTTTTCGGAATGCTGAAGGCTCATATTCTCTATTTTTACGTTTAAAAATTCACCGTATTTCTGGCAGAGAATAAGTATATCCGATGGGGTCTTAGTATGGGCATGCACCTTAAGCACGTCACCGTCACGCAGAGCCACGATCGAATCGCAGCCCATGCTCTCAAGCTCTGCCGCAAAGCTCTTTTCATCAAAATCCTCAGGCTCAGCCTTTGCTCTCTGGAGCCTTACAAGGCACTCTGTGCAATATCCAAATTCGAGCTCAGAATCGGTGGTAAAGAGCTCGTAATCCACCTCTGCCGTGGGAAGCGCTTCGGGCTGAGTGAAGATAATATTCTCCGCATCGCCTGTAAGTGCCTCATACATTCCCCTTGCGATGCAAAGATATCCCGCTCCTCCGCTGTCTACCACGTCAGCCTCGGTAAGAACGGGAAGTATTTCCTTCGTTCTCGCGAGCGAACGCTCTGCCTCCTCTATGCTAAGACGCAGAAATTCCTCAGGCAAGCTGTCCTCGTTTATATTTGCTCTTGCGTACTCCGTGCTTTCACGGAAAACGGTGAGTATGGTTCCCTCTACAGGCTTTACGACCGCCTCATACGCGCGTGCCACACCCTGCGTATATGCCTCAGCAAGCGTAAGAGCGCTTGCGCTTTCCTTTTTGGAAAGCACGTCGCAAACTCCCGCGAAGAACTGAGAGAGTATCACTCCCGAGTTTCCTCTCGCACCCAGCAGTGAGCCTCTGGCAAAATTCTCCGCTACGTAGGAAAGGCTTGGATTTTTCTCAGAGGATATTTTCGCAAGTCCGCCGTCAACAGTCTTGCTCATATTTGTTCCCGTGTCACCGTCGGGAACAGGAAAAACGTTAAGATCGTTTATTATCTGTATATTAGCGCGAATGCCCTGAGCGCCACCCATAAGCATGCGCTTAAAGCTACTTCCGTCAATCTGTCTTATCTCCATAAAAAGCTCCTGCGTCCTTTAATTTGTCTTATTTTCCGTAGGCTTTTTCACAATTGCTTCAAGCATCTGTGATGCAACCTCGGTCAGCTTCTGTATATTGCTTCCTCTGTTTGAGAAGATATAGTCCTTCATGACCCGCACAAAGCCTCCGATAGCAAAGGAAAGCTTTACACCGTCATCAAAATTATCTATCCTTTGATCGTATACCCTATGCAGATTTTCCTCAAGCCTCGTGCAAAGAGTATCCTCGTTCTCTCTGAACAGAACTCTGAGCTCAGAGGAATGGCGTTCAAGAGAGCCTATAAGACCCAAAACATATGAATTCGGATCCTCAAAAAGCTTATCCCTTTGGGGAAAATCCATCATTACCGCATTTACCGCGTTTTCGCACAGCTCCTCGGACAATTGGTTTGAATCGGCATAATGATTATAAAAGGTCGTTTTGTTGATCATTGCCACCTCGCAAATATCCTTGACCTTTATCTTGTCCGGAGTAAGCCTTTGACACAGAGTCAGAAAAGCATTCTTTATCTGTGTTCGGGTTTTAACCATTCTAAGATCCATTAGCACCTCCGTATTTTAAATAATCAACTTTAGTTGCATAACTACATTATAGTCGATTTGTGTCGATTTGTCAACAATTTCGCGCGAATTTGTCCTTGTACGCCCCTCTCCTATAAATATATTCACAAAGCGGAAACTTTATCTTAGTCACGCCAAAAGAAGTCTACGCGCCATTTAAAAAAGCACCCTCACCGGCGACCTGCGATAAAGCAGGTCTTCGAACGATGTTTGCCCTTGCGTGCAAGTGATGTCGGCTTCGCCTAATGATGTAGCCAACGGCTGTGATGTAGTGCCTACGGCACAGTGGGCAAACATCACATCATTGCGACCAACGGGCGCAACATCATTACGAACGAAGTGAGTAACATCACTTTTGCGTAAGCAAAAACATCACTCCTTTACCACCCGAAAACAAAATATGGTATAACACACTATACCTTGCAGGCAAGGTCGTGTGCAAAAAGGACGAGAAAATCTCGTCCTTTTTGATTTGAATATAAAGTTGCTTTACGGTAGGTACCCTCAAGGGGTGCCTTCTTAATTTTCAAAATGTTTATTCAAATGAGTTTTCGATAGGCTCGGCAAGCTTGTAGCTGATAATCTTTATGCCGTAATCCTCAAGCAGCTCCTCATCATCCTCGGGCCAGCCCTGAGATACTAACGGATTATTATTATACGCGTTTACATAGTACACTTCGGGCTCCCATTCACCGGGATCGTCGCCCATATAATACTCCGGGTCGCCAATAAAGAACATGACCTTCGTGCCATTTTCCTTAAGCAGCATTGGCGATCTTTCTCCCGTGCTTTTGACATATCCCTTCCAATAGCGAACCTTACCGCCTGTTACTAACGAGCTTGAGCCCGCATATCTGCAAACGTAAACGTCTTGCATGGTTACTCTTTGACCGTCTATTTCATACACGATCTCAAACGGGAATTCACCCTCCTTGATCCTGGGCTCGGGGGGCTCGGGCGCATCCGCGGCTGCCCCGAAGAAAAATGCCTTGCAGCCCGAAAAGCTGAAAACAATAAAAATCAAGCAAAGGAGCAAAGCAATAATCTTTCTCATATATGTACCCGCCTTTCTGTCATTTGACGTTTATGTAAAATCATTATAGCACAGCACCACTTATTTTTCAATGCCTTGTAATAAAAAGTTTTTCGTCCAAGAGAAAAACCAACCTACATCTTCATCTTTTACTCTTGCTTATTACTTTTCAAAAGACTTCCCCATCTTTGTCCGAGAAGTTTTCTGATAGAGTTGACAAAAGATCCGATCAAAACCTCTCATTTTCATATCTTTTCGAAAGAAAGTACGGTATCACTCAACACTGACACAATATGTGCGCCTACAGCGTTTCTTGAGCATATTCAATTCAACTGATACACGTTTAAAATATGTCCCTGCATATCGGTTTCGATACGCGAATCGGCTGAGCAAGTAAATATTTCCTTGCCGTCGATATAGGCGCTCATCATCTCACCGTCGCACCGAAGTGTGTAATCCTTACCCAATGTCTGTGTATATTCGAACTTGCCCAGAGTCTTCACCGCGCTCCAAAGAATTCTGTCACATCTGATATTAACGCCGCAAAGGTTACGATATGTTTTGAAAGTTGCTTCGTCAATCACCTTTATGTTAAAGAGCAATTTGAGCCAGCTTTCTGTTTCGGCACACTCTTTTCGCGCGATTTTGAATTTTGAAAGCATATCCGCAAGGCTTTGAGGATATTGCGCTTCGGTAATATTAGCAAACACACTTGACGAGGATTTGCGAAGCTGAAAAACGGTGTTGGAATTTCCGCTGATAGATTTACAAAGCAGTTCGCACTTTGTGGCAAGCTCTTCAGAGTATTCAAGTAAAAGATTTTTTGCCATCTTGTTCTCCTTTCGCATCTTAATCACGGCGTAGCCGTGGATGAAATCCGCCGTAGGCGGTATGTCCTCAGCCCGTCAGGGTTGTATGAAATCATCCCGAAGGGATGTATGTTAT
>JAZSJE010000188.1:0-10150 GCA_045534135.1 Eubacteriales bacterium | reverse complement strand
CTTGGCCCACAGAACGACATGGCTACGATCCGACTTAGAGCAGATTCGCAAAGCGGTTTGCCTTTACGTCAAACTCCTTCCATGTGATCTCTCTGCGATACTTATCCGATTCCGCAGCGGTCTCTATCAAGTTATATTCACGCCAGGTCGTATTTTTTTCGGGCTGCTTTTCGGGATTTATCTCGACAAGCGCCACGTCATTAGGGTAAATCTTGGCGTTTCTTTCCAAAAAATCTGTAATTGGCATAATTATATAAATCCTTCTTTCAAAATCCTTTGCTGCATCAAAGCTTAAACCACTGGATCCATCCAACGTCCTTAAAGTTTTCAAGACCTGCCAAAGCACCGAAAATTCCAAATACGAGTATAACCACCAGGCATATGGGGGCTACATATTTTATCATGACGACAAAGAGCTTCTTGAATCTGAATTTTCCTGATACCTCGACCTCCTCCACGATGGCCTTGGGCTTTACGATATAGCCGATGATTATTGCTGTAAACAAAGCAACGACAGGCATGATAACGCTGTTGGTAATGAAATCAAAGAAATCAAGGAACTGGAAGCCAAGTATCTTAACTCCTCCCCAGATTCCGTATCCGAGCGTAGAAGGAAGACCCAACAGCAACGAAGCCGCAAAAACTATCAGACAGGTAAAGCGTCTGTCCCACTTAAGTTTGTCACGAACCACAGATACGACCGTTTCCATAAGCGAGATCGACGAGGTAAGAGCGGCAAGCAATACCAGCAGAAAGAACACAGCACCTATAAAGTGCCCACCCCACATACCTTCAAATACAGTGGGAAGCGTCTGGAACATAAGTCCTGGACCGGGAGTCTGAGGTGCCGCTCCGGTAGAGGCAAACACCGCGGGAATTATCATAAGTCCCGCAAGGAAAGCAATTCCGGTATCGAAGATCTCTATCTGGTGTGCCGAGGACTCTATACTTACGTTCTTCTTCATATACGAGCCATAGGTTATCATTATACCCATCGCAAGCGACATTGAATAGAAAAGCTGTCCCATCGCGGCAACCACGGTCATGATAGAAAAATTGTCAAAGTTGGGGACCAGATAGTAATATATACCTTCGAGAGCCCCATCCATGCAGCATACGTATACGGCAATAAATATCGAGAGCACTACAAGAACTGGCATCAGTATCTTGCTGACCTTCTCTATTCCCTTCTCAACTCCGAAAAGGACTATGAGCGCCGTGACTCCGATGAATAACAAAAACCAACCGATAGGCTCCCAAGTGCGTCCTATAAAGTCAACGAAATGATCGGCATCGGCAACAACCGAGCCATTACCTGTGACGTACATTCCGAAGTACTTGGTGACCCAACCTCCGATGACCGAGTAATAGGGCAATATCAGCATCGGCACTATCGCGCCGAGATATCCGACAAAGGTAAATTTTTTGCTGAGCTTTTCATATGCTCCTATGGGGCTAAGCCCCGTTTTTCTGCCGATAGCTATCTCGGCGACCATAAGCGTAAAGCCAAAAGTAACCGAGAGAATAATATAAGTCAGCAGAAACGTTCCGCCGCCGTATTTAGCCGAAAAATATGGAAAGCGCCATATATTTCCGAGGCCTACCGCAGATCCCGCCGCAGCAAGGACAAAGCCGATCTTACCGGTAAAGCTGCTTCTTTTCTGTTCCATAAAACCTAAACTCCTCAAAACTATTATAAAAAATCAAAAAGATACACATATTATCTCACATTTTATCAAAAAAAGCAAGTGTTTTCAGGATATTTTTCTGTGTTTTTTATTGTTTTTTCGTCTTGACATACGAAAACTCTCCCGCGGATATCCGTGGGAGAGTTTTTCGTTTGCATTTTCAGCGATATTTTTCGGCAAACAGCGAACAAAGCTTTTCGCCGAGCGTTTTCATTCTTTTTGGATCGACCTTCAGCACCCGTCTGTCATAGCTCAGAAGCCCGTTTGTTTCGTCCTCGACGTCACTGACCTGGGTAAGCACCGTCGCGCAAAGCCCCTGCCGCTCGATAGCGGGAATTATCTCCCGCTCATAAAGCTCGACCAACGCGTCCTCAAGCTCCTCTCTGGAGTTAAAGAACTTGTAGCCGTATGTCTTATCAAGATTAAAGCTGTGCCCCTCGACCTTGCAGGAGTATCCGCCAAACTCGGAAAGCACCGCAGGCTTTCCCTTAACGGTTTTTAAGCGCACGGGCTTGAAATAAACGTGGTCGCTCTCAACGTCGCTCTGCTCCACCTTAAACCATCCCGAGGTGGTATCGTATATTCGCGATGGATCAAGATCCTTGAAAAACGCATAGTAATTCTTTGCGTCAAACTGTCCCCAGCCCTCATTAAAAATTGTAAAATACACCACAGATGGATGACTGTAAAGCTTATCTATGATGCCGACCGAGGAATTCTCAAACTCCTCTCGTCTTTTCTGGCTTGCGCGGTGAGAAATTCCCTTTCTGAGAAGCACTGTAGGAAGCGCTGTGTCTATCAAAAAATTGTATTTTCCGCTATTTATCATATCCTGGAATACCAGCATTCCGTGCCTGTCGCAGTAGTAGTAAAACAGACTCGGCTCAAGCTTAATATGCTTGCGCAGCATATTAAATCCGCATGCCTTCATACGAAGGATATCGTCCTCAAATCCGCGAGGATCCGCGGGCAGAAAAATTCCGTCGCTGAAATACCCCTGATCAAGAAGACCGTGGAAGAAATAGGGCTGCCCGTTGAGCGCTATGAACGCTTTGCCCTCGCGCTCGACTACAGACACCGTGCGCATACCAAAGTAGGTCTCTACCCTGTCCTCACCGGAAATTATCTCGGCGCTGTAAAGGTAAGGATCCTCAGGGCTCCAGAGCCTCGGCTCATCAATCTCTATCCTGATATGATCGCCCTTGAATAAATACTCCCGTCCCTCAATAACCACTCTTTTCTCCTCAATACCGCCGAGTATCTCTATATCTACACCCGTCAGATCGGGAGAAATCCTTACATTATTTATATAATCGTGAGGCACGCTCTCAAGCCATACGCTCTGCCATATTCCGCTGACCTTAGTGTACCACATTCCACCGCGCTTTTTTCTCTGTTTTCCGTAAGGAAGATCAAGATCAAGCGGATCACTCGCCTCTATCCTAAGTAAATTCTCACCCTCCTTCAAAAGCTCGGTGATATCAAGCTCGATTGGCAGATATCCGCCAACACTGCGCCCCACGAGCTCACCGTTAAGATAGATCGAGGCATACTGATCGCACGCGTCTATATGAAGAAGGACCTTATCGCGCACAAACCCCTCAGGGAGCGCAAAGGCGCGCTCATATATCATAAGATCCTTTTTTCCTATCTCCCGTCCAACTCCCGACAATGCGCTTTCGGGCACGAACGGAACGAGTATTTCACCCTCGTAGAGCTTTCTTTCCTTTCTTTCTATCGAAAAATTCCACCTTCCGTTAAGCGAGATGTAGCTACAACGCTTCATCTGCGGTCTTGGATATTCATCATAGGGAATATCCTTCTCGGATAGCTTATCCGAATACTCTGTAGACAGCCCCACAAGACGAGGCTTTTGCAGCTTTTTTATGACGAAAAATACAATAAATACAAACAGCGCGACCATGCCTGCCGCAAGAAAAATATTCGCGTTCGGCTTGAAGCTTTCAGTTCCGTCACTGTTGATCAGAACGTCGGCATTTTTAAGAACAAGGCTTCCTATCGCAGGTCCGATAACCCCGGGAATGAGGACCTGAGAAAATATTCTCACGCCCTGAAGTCTGCCCGCCTTCCCCTCGGGAGTGTTGTCGCGTATCATCGCACCAAATACCGCCATTCCTGATAAATAGCCACTCATCATGAGCAATGAGCCCACAAACACAAGGGCAGTTTGTGTGGTGATATACAGCAAGGCATACCCCGATATCAGCATGACAAGAGCAAAGACACCCGAAAAGCTAAATCCCTTTTTATCATACAGTCTGCCCCACAAAAGTGTCACAGCAGATGCAAGAACTATAGCGGGCGCAAGTATCAAAACGTAGTTTGAAAGTGCCAGAGTCTTCTCATAATATATGATCAGATATGGCATAAATATCTGTATAGATGTGTTGAAAATTACAAACGCCGCGAGCGTGATATAGAGCTTTGGATTTCCCCTTACGGTGCTTGGCTTAAACCCGTAGATTATGCTTTTAAAATAGCCTTGCTCAGATCTTTTTATAGAAGGCTCCTTAATTATAAAGCAGCCCAGCACGCCTATTGCGAGAGTAAGAGCGCCTATGATCGAAAATATCAGCGTCCATCTTGACGGATCCTTGGCATCAAGAAACATAAAGCCGCCAAAGACTGCCAAAACCGCAACCAACGGCATCATGGCATTTATGCCCTCAGCCTTTCCGCGAGCAGATGAGTCTGTCATATCCGTCATCCATGCGTTAAAGGCAGCATCATTCGCGGTAGACCCGAAAAACGTCATAACGCAGTCTAAAATGATAGTAAGCGACACACCCACAGTCATCGCCGACACGGTCGCGGGAAGAAGGCTTCCTATTATATCGTTTCTTAGCAGTACAAAGCTGAATATCGAAATTCCCCACAAAATATATCCGCCGCAGATAAACAGCTTTCGTTTGCCTATTCTATCGGATAGCGCTCCCATGAACACAGTAGTCAGCGCGGCAGTTATCGCGGATGCCGCAACCATGTATGAGATCTGCGCGGGAGTCGCGTTGAACATCTCGTATATGAATACGTTGAGGTACATATTCTCCACGACCCAGGCTATCTGCCCCATAAGGCTGAAAACCGTCAGCGCGAGCCAAAAATATGATCTTTTCTTTTCAGTTTTCATAAAAAACCTCCGATCTTCTATCGTTTTTATTATATCACAAAGCGAATACATTGTCAAACCGAAGACATACAAAAGAAATATTTAAAAAAACTCTTAAAGCTATTGACAAACAGATAAAAATGTGGTATTATATTAGGGTCACTTTAGCAAAGTAAAGTGATAAAACAAAAATCAATCAAGAAAAGAGAAAACATCATGAAAAAAATTATTGCACTTGCTCTTGCTCTCATTATGATGGCAGGCGCACTCTTTATGTTCACAGGTTGTGGAGATGACAACCTCACAGGCTTCGATATCGAATTGGCTGAAGCTGTTGCCGACAAGCTCGGACTTGACGTTGAGTTCAAGCTTATCGATTGGGCAACCAAAGAAGCAACTCTTAACGCAAAAACCATCGACTGCATCTGGAACGGTATGTCCATTACCGAGGAAAGACTTGCTTCTATGGAAATTTCCATTCCTTACCTCTACAACAAGCAGGTAGCGGTTATCCGCAAGGAAGACGCTGCTAAATACAAGACCACCGCAGATATGGCTGAAGCACTTGTTGGTGCTGAAAAAGGATCTGCAGGCGAATCTTGCATAGTTAAGGCAGACAAGAGTCTCAACTTTGGCGCTGAATACTTTGAGCAGAACGACCAGATGTCAGTTTTGCAGAAGCTTAAGACAAAGACTATCGACGTAGGAGTTATGGACAGCATTATGGCAGGCTACTATATGAGCCAGGATTCCACCTACGCAGACAGCCTTATGATCGTTGAAAATCTTATCCTTGCTACCGAGCAGTACGGTATCGGCGCAAGAAAGGGCAGTGGCCTTACCAAGAAGATCAACCAGGCTCTCATCGATCTCGCTAAGGACGGAACTATTGCTACCCTCGCAGAAAAGTACGGAATCAAGTCCGAGCTTTGCATAGATACTAATCAAACCATCGAGCCCCTCACCGAGAGCGAGCTCAAGGATTGGAACTACATAGTTGACAGTGGCAAGTTCATCGTAGGATACACCTTATTTGCCCCCATCGCCTACGAAGAGATCTAAAATCCGTAAATACCTATGAATTTTTCTTTTGCAGCTATAACCCTCGAGTTACTCGAGGGTTTTGCCTATACACTGCTCATATTCGCTTCAACTCTTATCTGTGCGCTTCCTCTAGGTCTTGTTATTGCCGCAGGCTCAAACTCCAGATTTAAGATACTTCACAGCATTGTCAGAGGTTTTGTCTGGGTAATAAGAGGAACTCCCCTTATTCTTCAGCTATTAGTGCTCCAGTTTACCCCCTGGGCGCTTTCCGAAGCTTTTGGATGGAACTTTTACCTTAGAGGAACACCCTCGCTATTGCTGGTAACAGTGATCGGATTTTCTATAAACTATGCGTGTTACTTCTCGGAGATATACAGAGGAGGCATACAAAGTATTCCAAAGGGACAGTATGAAGCAGCTCAGGTTTTGGGCATGAGCAAATCCCAAACTTTTTTCAAAGTTATCCTTTTGCAGGTCATAAAGAGAATTATACCACCTATGTCAAATGAGATAATCACGCTTGTCAAGGATACAGCTCTGTCACACGTAATAATATCGGTAGATCTGTATACCGTAGCTGAGCATTTGGTAATCTTAAAATCTACTCTTTTCCCGCTCTTCTATGCGGGTGTATTCTATCTCATATTTAACGGAATACTCACAATAGTACTTGCGAAAGTAGAAAAAAGACTTGATTATTTTAAGGTGTAACTATGGCATTTTTTGAAGTAAAAAATATGAAAAAGAGCTTCGGTGACACCGTGGTTCTCAAAGGAGTCGACCTCTCGCTCGAGCGAGGTCAGGTAATGTCTATAATCGGCTCATCAGGAAGCGGAAAAACTACCCTTTTGCGTTGCCTTAACAATCTCGAGGTAGCGGATTGCGGTGAGATATGGGTCAACGGACAGCAAAGAGATATAAACGACAGCACGACCTTCGGTCTTGTTTTCCAGTCCTTCCATCTGTTTCCTCAGTATACCGCTATGAAAAACCTTACGCTCGCTCCAAAGCTTAAGGCTAAAAAAAGAGCAAAGGCTGAAAAGCTCTCAAAACAGTGGCTCAAGGATGAATACAAAAAAATAGACGATGACGCGGAAGATCTTTTAGCCTCGGTCGGTCTTTCGGATAAGAGAGATTTTTATCCCTGTCAGCTCTCGGGCGGACAGCAGCAGCGTGTTTCTATAGCGCGCGCGCTTATGATGAACCCCGATATACTTTTCTTTGACGAGCCTACGAGCGCTCTCGACCCCGAGATAACTCTTGAGGTGCTCAAGGTTATAAAGACCTTGGCAGCTCAAAACATGACAATGGTCATAATAACCCACGAGATGAATTTTGCCCGTGAGGTATCCGACAAGATAGTATTTATGGACGACGGGGTAGTTGCGGCAGAGGGCACACCTAACGAAATTTTCGCAAGCGAAAACAAGCGTTTGCACGAATTTCTATCGGCCTTCGACAACGTGTAAGCATAAAAATTTAAGGGAAACCCAGCTTTGGGTTTCCCTTTTTTGTTTGTATGATCTGTTTTTTTGGAGTTTCGACCTCTGCAGCTTAGCTTCGCACGCACTACGAACTTCGTTCGTGGGGGTCGACGACAAGGGCTACTCGCCTTGACTCGCAGTCGCTTTTTGAAAAAAGCTCCGCAAAAACTTCATTCCTTGGGTTTGTGCGTGACCTACGTCAACGCTCAAACCAAGTCAATAATAAATCCCGGTATGAAGCTCTTTTGCTTACTTTTCTCACGAGAAAAGTAAGCAAAAGCTCATATTTCTCCAAACAGTGCAAGTGCCTCACGCGCGGCATTTTGCTCAGCCTCACGCTTAGAGCGTCCTTTTCCTCTGCCTATAACATTAGAATTAAGCTTTGCAACGACCTCAAATTCCTTTTGGTGATCAGGTCCTCGCTCGGCAATAACCACGTATTCAAGGAAATCGCCCTCTGCCTGCTGTATAAGCTGCTGGAGTTCTGTCTTTGCGTCGATACGCTTCAAAACTATACTTCCGTCAAGCTGATTTTTCAAGATCGGCTCTAAAAAGCTGAAAACTCTATTAAATCCATCATCACCTGCGTCAATATAAATAGCCGCAAGCAGCGCCTCAAAGGCATTTTCAAGCGTAGACTGTCTTTCCCTACCCTTGTTTTTCTCCTCCCCGTTGCCGAGCAACAGGTGCTTGCCAAGCTCCAACTCTCTGGCATAGGACGCAAGCGCGCCCGACTGCACCAATGCGGCACGAATTCGGGTAAGCTCGCCCTCGGGCAGCGTTCTGTAATTTTCAAAAATATACTTGCTGACTACAAGCGAAAGTACAGAATCGCCTAAAAACTCCAGTCTTTCGTTGCAAACAGCGCTCTGCCTACGAGCCTTAAGCTCATTTGCATACGAGGAATGCGTCAGCGCCTCCTTCAAAATTTCCTTATCCTTAAAGGTGTATCCTATTCTTTTTTCAAGCACTGAAATATCCAAAGTAGCGCTCCTCCTCTCTCTTATATTAGTCCCCGTGAGAATCCGCCATAGCAGCCATTTGCTCCTCTATATCATCACCTATAGAGGTGTTGGCAAAGGCTACCGCCTGTCTTATCGCATTTTTGAATGCCTTCGCGTCAGACGAGCCGTGCGCCTTAATAACAGGCCTTGCGATTCCAAGTATAGGCGCTCCGCCAAATTCCCCCGCGTCGAAATTTTTCTTCATAACACCAAGATCCTTCCTGATTATAAAGGCAGCTATCCTGGTTTTGAAATTTTTATAAAGCGTGTTTTTCAAGGTCTTAAGGATCATACTCCCAAAGCCCTCTACGGTCTTTAAAAAAATGTTACCTGTAAATCCGTCGGCAACAAGCACGTCGCAGGTGTTATTCATTGCAACGTTTCCCTCTATATTTCCAACGAAATTGATATCTTTGTTACCCTTAAGAAGCGTATATGCCTTTCTTCGGAGCTCTGTACCCTTGTGCTCCTCCTCACCGTTATTAAGGAGTCCGACCCGTGGATCTTTCACTCCCATAACCTTTTTCATATAAATGCTTCCCATAAGAGCAAACTGCTCAAGATACTCAGGCGTTGCCTCGATATTAGCACCCGAATCCAAAAGCAGGATCGGATCTTGCATAGGCAAAAGAGCCGCTATCGCGGGTCTTTTTACGCCCTTGAGCTTTCTGACTATAATGCTTGCGCCCACAAAGAGCGCACCGGTATTGCCCGTGCTGACGAAGGCGTCACCCTTACCGTCCCTGAGCATATGAAGTCCTACTGACATAGAGCATGCGGTCTTGTCCCCTCTTACGATGGACATAGGATCGTCCATCATAGTTACTACGCTGTCGGTGTGAATTATCTCAAAGCCGTCAAGCGAAAGATGGTAAGCCTGCGCCGTCTTCTCTATAATGCCTCTATCGCCCACTAATATGCAGCAGATCTCATCTCCAAGCTCCTCCTTTGCCATTACGGCACCCTTAAGAGTTTCATGTGGAGAGTGATCGCCGCCCATTACGTCAACGATTACGGTCTTCATCAAGTTTTTTCTTTATCTCCTTAACTATTTCCAGAGCTCTGTCTGCGAGAGCCTGATTTTTTGCCACCTTTCCGCCCTTTACACGAGTAGGAAGTGGCTCTATTATGCCAAAATTGGCATTCATAGGTACAAACGCGCCTGTCGAGCCCTCGGCTACGTAAGCCGACATAGCTCCTATCATAGTCTTGCGCGGAAATACTACCGCATCAAGACCAAGCGCGCGTCTTGCCGCCGAAAGTCCAGCCAGGAGTCCCGAGCCTGCCGACTCGATATAGCCCTCAACACCTGTCATCTGACCCGCAAAGTATATCTCTCTGTCCTTAAGACGGTAGGTGCTATCAAGGTGTCCCGGGGAGTCCAGATAGGTATTTCTGTGCATGATACCGTAGCGCAGAAATTCAGCGTTTTCAAGCCCGGGGATCATTCTGAACACCCTTCTCTGCTCGGGAAAGGTAAGATGCGTCTGAAATCCTACCAGATTGTACATAGTGCCTTCCTTATTCTCCTTACGGAGCTGGACGACCGCGTGCGAGGTCACACCCGTGCGCTTGTCGACCAAGCCAACAGGCTTGAGCGGGCCGAAAAGCAGAGTATCTCTACCGCGTCTTGCCATTACCTCGACCGGCATACAGCCCTCATAGACCTTTACCTTCTTCTGCTCCTCACGGTCAAATTCCTTAAGCTCTGCCTCCTCGGCGCTTACGAGCGCTTGCCAGAATGCCTCGTACTGCTCCTCGTTCATCGGGCAGTTGATGTAATCGGCATCGCCCTTATCA
>JAZSJE010000025.1:0-2444 GCA_045534135.1 Eubacteriales bacterium | reverse complement strand
TGTAGCGCCGAGTGCGACAGAGCGATCGTAATACGTCTTCATATAAACGTCAAATCTTCCCAAGGGCAGATGTCCACAGCGGTTTATTCGAAGTATATAGGAGATAAAACGGAGCATCACAAGAGCCTCGTAATAATCTCTCGCGCCTCTGCGAGGTACTTGCCCAAGCGCCTCTGCGAGCTTTGTGTTTCCTGCCTTTTTTGCGGCGTCAAGATACATGTCTATGTTTTTAAAGCATGCGTTGTAGCAGATCTCGATGCCGTCATAGAATGCGTTTGCGGTGCTGTCGGCATCCTTGCGCACAGCATCGATATCCTCAAGTATGCCGCAAAGCCCCTTTTCGAGAATAGCTTTGTAATCTATTATTATATTTCCGAATCTGCCATCGTTTACAGCACGGTAGCAATGGCGGTTAAAGCCGAATATATCGTTACCGTGGAATACAGCCTCCGTCTCACAGCCTATTGCGTACGCGAATCTCTCCGCCTGAGAGATCGGAGAGAGCTTATCATATAGCTTCTCCGCTTCCTTTGGGTCAAGAGTTGCGTTCGTTCGGCGTTCTCTGTATTTGCGCGCATTCAATATGGCAAGCTGGTTTTTTACTCTTTCTGTCATAGTATTCCTCCTTTAAGTGCCGGATCACATTATTTTTGCCTCGATACCGTAAGCCTTGAATATTTCCGTATCGGCGTTTGGCGTAAGCGAACCGTCAAAATCAGGTGAGTATCTTCTCAGAAGTCCCGCGTATTTGCTTCCCGCAAGCTTGTTGTACGGTAATAGCTCGACATAGCTTACTCCAAGAGACGAGATAAATTTCGCAAAGGCGCAAAGCTCCGCTTGTGTATCATTGACGGAGGGTATAAGCGGTATGCGTGTTATAAAAGGAAGCCCCGAGCGGACGAGCGAGCGGTAGTTTTCAAGTATGCGGGCATTGTCCGTTCCACACCAGCTTTTGTGCTTTTCCGAGTTGATCAGCTTTAAGTCATAAAGCATATAGTCACAATTTGACATCACCGTCTCAAATACAGCCTTATCCGCATATCCGCAGGTCTGTACGGCACGGTGGAGCTTTCCGTCAAGCGCATGGAGCATGGAGAGTAAAAATTCGCTCTGAACGAGCGGCTCTCCGCCCGAAAAGGTCACGCCTCCGCCCGTAGAGCTGAGTATGCGCGCGTTTGCGAGCAGACGCTCGCAAAGCTCCTCTGTGCTGATATCCTCGCCGCACAGACGGACGAGCTGCATGGGACATGCCGCCATGGAGCGCTCACTAAGCCTTTTTTCACCGTTTAGAAGTGTGTCAGCGACTTTTATGCACTCACCGCACATAAGACAGCCATTCGGACTCTTTATATATTCACTCTCAAGCCTTTGTCCCTCGGGATTGTGACACCATACGCATCTGAGCGGACAGCCCTTCAAGAATACCGTCATTCGTATGCCGGGGCCGTCAAAGGTCGCAAATTCCTCTATGGAGAATATTTTGCCCATCATGGAATGAAGCGAAGCCTCCCTTCATGCTTTTATTGCTTTCTTTATCCACATTGTACTGCAAAACTCTTGACAAAACAAGAATATTATTATAAAATAGTAGACAGAAATTATCCTTTTGGATATATCTGTTTTGGGAGGCTATATGGTATCTCATCAGCTTGCAAACTCATTGGGCGATGATCTGTATAACGGATATTGGTATAAGGATCTGTATTGGACTACTCATTATCATAGAGGATATGAGTTCGTGTGGATAAGATCGGGGCGTATACACGCGGTTATCGGCGGAAAAGAATATTCTCTCGGTGCGGGGGAAGCCCTGTTCGTTACGCCGTATATGCTTCATTCATATGAGAGCGATGGGGAGTCGGAGGTTTTTATTGCCGTTTTTTCGGGCAATTACATAGGTAAATTTGCGTCTGCTATCCTGGGTAAAGAGCCTATAGATGCGTCTTTTTCTGTCTCGGACTCGCTTGCCTGCTATCTTTGCGCGCATATGGCATGTCTGCCCGATGGATATCCGAGCAAGCAGATCGCTGTGCCAAAGCCGCCGTTCTATGTGCTCAAGGCGAGTCTTTATGCGGTGTGCGCGGAGTTTTTTGAGGTAGCTGAGTGGAGACCCAAGGAGCAGAATAACGATCTTATATTCCGTATGATCGCCTATGTTGAGGAGCATTATTCTGAGGATATAACACTTGTTTCAATGGCGGAGGCTCTGTCATATGAATATCATTATCTGTCCAGAATACTCAGAAATGGCTTGCATATGCGCTTTTGCACCTTTGTAAATCAATATAGATGTGAAAGAGCACGGGAGCTGATAGTTGAAACGGATATGCCCTTGTCTATCATAGCACTCAATTGCGGATTTCAGAGCATACGCTCATTCAACAGAGTTTTTTTGAAAGAAACAGGAGCAACCCCCACAGAGGTGCGCAAAGGGAAATAATATT
>JAZSJE010000023.1:0-7167 GCA_045534135.1 Eubacteriales bacterium | reverse complement strand
GTCGCAGAAGCCTTCAAAATCGATAACAGTAGTATCGCCCATCTCAGCAGGTCTGTCAGTTACTTCGATTTCTCTGGAGTTTCTCTCACGGATCATAGATATCTCGCGGTCAATAGCCTCATCGTCAACAGGAGCAACTTCCTTTTCAACCTCGATACCAACGTAGTCCTTGATCTCTACCTCAGGCTTTACGTAGACCTTAGCAGAGAGAAGGAGTCCGTTCTCATCTATAGAAACAACGTCAAATTCAGGCTGACCTACAGCATCGATCTTTGCCTCAGCAAGTGCATCTGCATATGCGGCGGGGATGAGATCGTTTATAGCGTCCTCATAGAAAACTCCTGTGCCGTACATCTTTTCGATGATAGAGCGGGGAGCCTTACCTTTTCTGAAGCCTGGAACGGTTATATTTTTAACCTGCTTGCGATAAACTGCGCTTACGGCTGCGTCAAAGGTTGCTTTGTCAACAGAAATTTGTAATTCATATCTGTTCTTTTCGATTACTTCAGACTTTGTTAAACTCATTATAGTTTAAACCTCCGGTGAATAAAATATTTTTTTACATACTATTATATTGTACTTTTTTTTGAGTAATTTGTCAAGAGCTTTCGCGAAATTTAAGGGATTATACGGGGAATAAAATCAATAAAATCGGCAGAAATCATATGAAATTCAATATTCTCCCATAATATAGTTGAATTTTGAGTATAGCACCCGTGTATATGTCCAAAATAGCATCTGCTGATATTATATTGCTTTAAAATATCCAATATTTCCTTACATTCAAAATCTCCCCAAACAGGAGGGAAGTGAAAGAATGTGATTATTTCCTTTCCGCTTTCTGCTTGTAGCTTTTTCGCAGCATCCAAGGAAAGCTTAAGACGTATTATTTCACGGTTTATTATTTTCTCGTGATCGACGTTTAGCATTTTTGCATTTTGCTGAGATTTATCCACAAACCAACCTCTTGAGCCGGCGAGAATGTAATTTTCAACCTCTATCGCATTGTTATACAGAATACTGATAGAATTTATTTTATTCTGCTCAAATATATTATTGAGCTTTGAAACGGTTGACCACCAAAAATCATGGTTTCCCTTCATTATTACCTTTTTTCCGGGTAAAGAATCTATCCACTTAAGATCGGGAATACTATCCTCGGTTGCGAGCGCCCACGAGATATCTCCCGGAATAATTACCGTATCATTCTCATCTACAACACGAGTCCAATTATTTTTGATCTTCTCAAGATATCCTTGCCATTTATTGCCAAATATCTCCATCGACTTTTTATTTGTAAGCGTATCGAGATGTAGATCTGCAATAACAAAAAGTGCCATGTGCGCTCCCTTCCTATGCGTATGCTTCGCATAAATTTTTTTATTGTGTAAATAATATAAGTATCACCTTAAAGGAGGATTAAAATGATGGAAAACGAAAAGTGCAAAACCGGTAACAAGTGTGGCTCGAAGGAGCATATAAAGGGTATATGCTGCAACGTAAAAAATTGCGTTCACCACGACTGTGACACCTACTGTACAGCTGAGCAAATAGCTGTTGGCCCCAGCAGCGCAACAACAAGCTCAGAAACTGTTTGCGCAACCTTTAAAGAGAGAAAGTAAGCATATAAACTCAGGCAAAGGGCTGCCCACCGCTCTCGATGGCAGCCCTTTTGCTGATTACATAAACTTGTATACCTCGCTAAGCATATCTTCCTTAGCAATTACCTTATCAAAGTTTACACGTCTCTTATCAAGATCCTTAAGGGGATAAGAGATCTCCATTCCTGTAAGCTCGGAAAGCTCGTCGAGAGCCGCTGTTCCGTCAGAAGCCTCCTTACATGTCAGTGACTTGTAAACGTCAGCTGCAAACTTGTAAGGGCTTGCGGTAGATGCAACGATAATCTTCTTGCTGTCATTTGTATCTTCAATATATTTTTCAGCACAGTTGAGCGCTACCGAGGTATGAGTATCCGCGAGATATCCGTAGTTCTCATAGAATTTACGTAATGTATTAGCGGTTTCCGTTTCGTCGGCGAAATATCCGGCAAAGTTTTCAGCGATAGATGCCTTAGTATTTTCAGATACCTCATAACGTCCACAGGTATTTAATTGATCCATGTAAGCGGCTGTTTCTTCAGTACCCGAAACAAAATAAAGCAAACGCTCAAGATTGCTCGAAATGAGTATATCCATTGAAGGTGATATGGTAAGGTGGAAGCTGCGGTTTCTATCATATACACCGGTATTTATAAAATCGGTAAGTATATTATTTGAGTTAGACGCACAAATAAGCTTATCTATAGGAAGTCCCATCTGCTTTGCAAGATATGCGGCAAAAATATTTCCAAAGTTACCGGTAGGAACGCAAACGTTTACTGTTTCTCCAAGAGCGATATCACCTGTCTTAAGCAGCTCGCAATATGCGTGGAAATAATATACTATCTGCGGCGCAAGGCGTCCCCAGTTTATAGAGTTAGCACTCGAAAGAATATAGGAATTTTCAAGGAATTTTGCTTTAGCTTCCTTATCTGAGAATATCTTTTTAACACCGGTCTGCGCGTCATCAAAGTTTCCTTCGATAGCACATACGTTTACGTTACTTCCTGTTTGTGTAACCATCTGGAGCTTTTGTACCTTGCTGACACCGTCAACAGGGTAAAATACCATGATTTTCACCTTATCAACATCCTTGTGACCTTCAAGAGCTGCTTTTCCTGTATCTCCTGAGGTCGCAACAAGAATAAGTGCAGTGTTAGTTTCTCCTGTCTTTACAAGAGCTCTTGAAAGCAGACGCGGCATTATCTGAAGTGCCATGTCCTTGAATGCGGCTGTAGGACCTCTCCAAAGCTCAAGGGAATACATACCGTCCTTCACCTTCTTTAAAGGAGCTGCTCCGTCAGGGAATGACTCCTTGCAGTACGCTTTCTTCGCATCCTCTAAAAGTTCTTCGTAAGTATAGTCGGAGAGAAACTTAGCGAGAATACATGCAGCTATCTCGGGATAGCTTTTTTGTGTAAAGCCTTGTATTTCATCCTTAGAAACTGTGGGAATACTGTCCGGAACGAAAAGTCCACCATCAGTAGCAAGACCTTGCTTTATGACCTGAGAAGCCTCAAAAAGCTTCTTTTGGGGATCACGTGTGCTAAAAAACTTCATAATAAGTACCTCTTTGCCAATGAATATTCATACGCTGAATGCGTTTTCGATATGATTTATATTTAAAATTTCAAGACTTTCTTTTTTCAAAAAGATCTCGATCACGTCAAGTCTGGGCTGAAAGCTTAAATACTTAACATTTGTTGCAAGAAAAGCGCGAGCCGCTTCGATCGTGCGATATTGTTTTTCCTTCGAAACAGCAGAGCCGGGTGTACCGAATCTTGAATAGAGATCATCGTCAACAGTCCTCGATTTAAACACAACAAAGGCTATAATTCCTTGCTTTTTGTTTATCGCTATAATATCAAGCTCATTTCGTGAAATATGTAGATTTCTTTCGATGATCTTATATCCGTTTTTCTTTAAAAATTTTGCGGCTGTCGCTTCACCGACATCACCGATTTGCTTAGTTTTCATTTTTCCTCATCTAAAAAACGAATAAATTTAGTTCTGTAAATTTCGGCAGCAGCGCCGTATTTGCGCAGGGCAGCCATATGCTCCTTGGTACCGTATCCTTTATGCTTAGCAATGTTATACATAGGGTACCGCTTATCCATTTCTATACACAGCCTGTCACGGGTCACCTTTGCAAGGATGGATGCCGCGGCAATAGACGGTGAAATCGCATCTCCATGAACTACTGGCTTTGCGGGAATTGGGAAGTCCTTTGCAAGATTTCCGTCGATAAGTGCGAAGTCCGCTTTGGGAGATAGCTGTAATATTGCTTTCTTCATTGCGTTCATGGTGGCTGCTAAAATATTCGTTTCGTTTATCTCTGCAACAGAGCCTTCAACTACTGCATACGCAACAGCCTCACGAGTTATTATATTAAAAAGCTGTTCTCGCTTTTTCTCAGTAAGCTTTTTTGAATCATTAAGTCCTTCAATGATCAAGCCGCGTGGAAGGATAACCGCCGCGGTAACTACAGGACCACACAACGGTCCGCGACCAGCTTCATCAACACCACAAACAAGATCATAGCCTTGATCCCAAAGCTCTTGCTCTATTTTATATTCAAGCATCATTCACCTCTCAAAGTTAGGGAAATCAAGCGAAATACGGCCTATTTTTCCGGATCTGAATTCGTCAAGAAGCATATTGGCAGCACGTTCTGTGTCTATTTCGCCACCTGAAATACAAAATCCCCGTTTCTTACCAATAAGCTTCAGAAGATCGTAGTTATCAGCCTCTTGAGCAGAGGGCAGGGCATCAATTTTATATCTTGCGCACAGCTCTTTGGGATAAAACTCTCTCAAACGCTCGCAAAGTATCATTGCAATGCTTTCTATATCGAGAATATCGTCCTTAATAGCTCCTGTAATAGCTAAATTCTCACCAACATAAGCGTCTTCAAATTTCGGCCACAGAACACCAGGCATATCCATAAGCATAATTCCTATATTGGTATCAAACCATTGCTTATTAAGTGTCACACCTGGGCGATTTTCGACCTTTGCCTTCTTATTTCCTACTATTTTGTTGATCAATGATGATTTTCCAACGTTTGGAATTCCAACTACCATCGCTTTGAGAGAGCGGCCGTGCATTCCTTTTTCTTCGTAGCGTGTAAGCTTGTCCTCACATAGTTTTCTTATGGCGGGAGCTATTTTCTGAAGGCCATAACCGCTGATACAGTCAGTTTCAATACAAACGGTATTTTGATCTGTATAATGCTCTGAAAATTTTCGCGTTATCGCTGGATCCGCTAAAGCAGCCTTATTCAAGAGAATTATAGATGGCTTTCCGTTACAAAGTCGGCGTATTTCGGGATTTTGTGAACTGTACGGAATTCTGGCATCAAGAATTTCTATTACGGCATCAACGTTTTTTAGATTTTCAGAAATCAATCTTCTGGTTTTTGCCATATGGCCAGGAAACCATTGTATAGTTTGAGATGGCATTTTTATTCTACCTTTCCAAATTCCGAAAACGGAGTAATTCTCAATATGACCTTACCCAAAACCCTTCTGGAATCGACTAGGTCGACATCAGGATTACGGCTGTCAAGTGAAACCGTTCTGTTATCTCCCATAACGAAGATTGTTCCTTCCTCGACGTAGAAGGTCTTATTGGTATCCTTTTGCTCGTAGGAATACTGTATATAATCCTCCACCAGCACCTCTGACGTTCCGTCAGGGTATATCAAGGTTACTTTCATGACATCCTTGTCAAGCGAATCAAAGTATTCTATCTTGACCGTATCACCGGGAAGACCTATGACTCTTTTTACCATTGGCTCGTTAAGGTTCTCCTTTGTGGGATCGGGGTTAGTATTGTGAAATACGATTATATCGCCACGGTCTGGCTCGTAAAAAAGACTTGCTATCAGAACGTTATCTCCGTCACGCAAAGTAGTATCCATCGAAGTTCCGCTAACCTCACACGTGCGAAGGAAGAATGAAAACAGCACTATAATCACGGCAAAAGCAATGACTATAAGCTCTATTTGCTCAATAAGACCTTTAGAAAATTTGGAGGGCGTTGGTGCGGCAGGGGCCACCGTTGAAAAATCTTTTTGCTTCGGATCTTCGCTTTTTGCGACGTTATTATCTTCGTTCAAATTTATATCCGACATGCAGTTGCTCTCCTTTCTTTTAACTTTTTATAGAGTATTAGTGATAAATTATTTTACTAAAAGATCCATCAATGTATAGCCGTCAGGAACATAATTACCTGTGGACTCGGCAGTAAATTCATCAAATCGCTCAGTTCCTACTTGCTCATTATTTGAAGAATAGATAAAGAAGGGAACCGGTGTTATGGTATGAGTCCTTATGCGCAGAGGTGTGGGATGATCGGGAAGAACCATGATCTTGAAATCATCACCGCAATCCTTAAGATACTCATAAACAGGCTTAAGAATCTTTTGATCAATAAGCTCAATTGAGAGAACCTTATTATCAATTTCCGCGCGGTGTCCGCACTCATCGGGTGCTTCTACGTGGATATATACGTAATCAGAGCCATTTTTAAAGGCATCTATAGCCGCGTTTGCTTTTCCCGCGTAATTTGTATGTACGTTAGCCGTAACACCCTCAACGTCAATAGAATTCATGCCTGCGCAAATGGCGATTCCTTTTATAAGGTCAGTAGCCGAAATAACAGAGGCATTAAGACCCCATTTTTGCTTAAAGGAGGGAAGCTGAGGCTTTTTTCCGGGGCCCCAAAGCCATATGGAGTTGCCGGGTTTAAGTCCTCTGGCTCTGCGTGCTACGTTAATGGGGTGATCGTTAAGTATGTCGTAGCTTGCCTTCATCACCTCAAGAAAATCAGCTCCTCCATCAGCAACTTTGGGTAAAAAGTCACCAATGCGCTGATTGATAATATCGTGAGGTCTTGTGAAATTATAGCGATCCTTATCAGTCTTCCACATAAAGCAATGCTTATAGCTCATGCCCGTATACAGATGTCTGATCTCGTTAGAAAGCTTTGCATTTATAGCCTTAACAAGCTCGTCAGCTTCTTCGGTAGATATTTCATCTGCGCTGTTATCAAGTAGAATTTTATCCTCGTAAAGCTCTTGATCCTCGGAAACAGTGATGATATTACAACGGATAGCCACATCATCCTCAGCCATTTCAAGACCCATACTAAGAGCCTCAAGCGGTGATCTTCCTTTTGAATAAACCTTAGGATCAAAAGAGAGGATGGCCATATTTGCGGTATCACTCTCAGGGATCATACCTGCAGGAACGTTTGATGTCGTTCCAACAAATGATTTTGACGCAAGCATATCCATATAGGGCTTGTACGCCTTTTCCATCGGTGAAAGATTATTTAAAGCTTCAACCTTTTCATCTGCCATTCCGTCCGGAACCAGTACAAGATATTTCATAACAATTTTAACCTCGTATGTGTGTAAATAATATCGATTGTGAAAAATTGAACAAAAAATTCAGTATTCATATTATTATAGCACAAATATAAGATTATTACAATTATTTATTCAAAAAAAACGATAAAAATCCCTAATGGCATTGAAAAAATGCGATATTTATGGTATATTATT
>JAZSJE010000217.1:0-3366 GCA_045534135.1 Eubacteriales bacterium | reverse complement strand
AGAAACGATGAATGCAGTGTTAACGATAGTAGCTGCTATCTCAAGCTGGCTGAGGATCATGAATCCTGCAACAGTGTAAATAGCTACCTTTGCTATCTTACCGAGAGCTGCGTTCTTGGGAGAGTTCTTTGCGATGAAGTTCTCAAGCATAGATGCACCGATAAATGCAACTGCAACGATAACTGCTGCCTTAACAACCAGAGGAATGTATGCAACAACCGCGCTTACTATGTCGCTGAATATGGTGAGTCCGAGAACCTCGATGCCCTGTGCAACTACGAAGATGATGATAACAGTTCTTACAACGTTTACAAGGATCTTGCTTGCGGACATCTTGATGCGAGGAATGATCTTCTTTACAAGTCCGTCGAAGTTAACGGTTGCAAGGATGCTTGCAAGGATCTCGCAAACGATGTTTGTGATAAGAAGACCGCAAGCAACAACAGCAACACCGAGAAGAAGCAAGGGAATCGCGTCAAAGAGAGCGTTAACTATGCCAAGTGCGGGCTCGGAAATAGCCTTGATATCAAGAACTACGAATGCCTGAACGAAGGTGATGAGGATAATTACTGCCATAAGTATCTTTACGAGAATATCGGAAAGAAGCAGACCCTTGCCTTCTGCGGGCTTCTTGATAAAGTTGTCGAGCTTGGTCTTCTTGAGAAGAACCGATACTACCTGACCCACGATAATAGCTACGAATATTCCTACGAAAATAAGAATGCCGGCTGCTATAATGTTGGGAAGGTAATCAATGAATGCCGATACGAAGTTGTTGATAGGCGCAGACGCGCTTTCGATCCCCAGAGAATTAAGTGCTGTGGGGAGGAAGAGAAGGAACACAACAAGGAAAGTAAGCTTTCCTACAAACTTGAGAGATGTTCCTACTTTGCCCTCGTTTACACCCCATTTGTCGAGCTTCTTATCGAGCTTAGCAAGCTTGAGAAGTCTTACAACAAGGAACTTGCAAAGGAATGCTGCAAGGAATGCAATGCCGAGGTACACGATAAACTGTACAAGAGCAATGGACCAAATTTTTTCGATCATGTTAAGTACGCTATCCATGTTCAATTTTTCTCCTTTATAATATAAAATTTTTTCGTTCTACTGAACAGTTATATTATATACGTTATCGTGTTTTATGTCAATAGATTTGCTTTAAATTCACATTTATTTTACATCTTTCTATCACTTTCCTCTCACATATATTTTTCGTCAAATCACTTTACTTTTTCTTTTCTGTATGCTATACTTGGAATATCAAAATAAAAAATATTAAGGAGCGAAAAAATGAAGCTTCTATCCTTTGGAGAAATAATTTGGGACGTATTCCCCGACGGTGCTCACATAGGCGGTGCTCCGCTCAATTTTGCGGCTCACACTGTTCTGCAGGGCGGAAAGGCAAGTATACTCTCGTCTGTAGGTAACGACAGCCTTGGCTCGCTTGCCAAGGAGCAGATCGCCAAGCTCGGGGTAGGAACAGAGTGCATATCCGTATCGCCCGATAAGCCTACGGGACAGTGCGTGGTCTCGCTCGACCAAAACGGTGTTCCCTCTTACGATCTGCGCGACGATACCGCATACGATCATATAGACGCACCCGACGCGGCAGAGGGCTTTGACGTTCTTGCCTTCGGCACGCTGTCACTGCGCCACTCTCACAATCTACTCACCCTCAAGAGCCTTTTGAAAAAAGGAGTTTATAGGGAGATATTCTCGGATCTTAATATAAGAGCTCCCTTTTATTCAAAAGAAAGCATCTGCTTCTGTCTTGAAAACGCAACCATCGTGAAGATAAGTGACGAGGAGATGGCTACGGTCACAAAGGCGGCGCTCGGTCAGACTCTTTCGGTAGAGGCTTCGGCAAGAGCTATCGCGAAAAAATATCCTCAAATTAAAACCGTGATAATAACGCTTGGAGCCAAGGGCGCATACGCATACGACGCAACAGCGGATAAGGATCACCGCTGCGGCATTACCGACTCGCCCGTCGTTTCTACCGTCGGTGCGGGTGATAGCTTCGGCGCGGCATTCCTTTATTGGTATCTCTCAGGCAGGGATATCCCCGCCTGCCTCGATATCGCATCTAAGGTCAGCGGCTTCGTGGTCTCTCGCGAGGGCGCGGTACCAACGTACGACATAGACAGTCTTATACAGCTCAACAAAAACAAAGAGGTAAAACTATGAAAACTTTATCCTTAAGTGGAAAATGGTCGCTCAAGGGCAGACCCGAAAGCTTTCCCGAAACTCCCTTAATATCGCTTGACGCAACCGTGCCCGGATGCGTTCAGCTCGATCTTTCGGCGGCAGGATACCTCCCCGCAGATCTAAATATGGGTAAAAACATATGCGAAGCCGAAAAATATGAGGGCTGGGAATGGTGGTACGAGCGCAGCTTTATCGCTCCCGAGGAGCGCAAGAACGTTTTTCTCGTATTCGAGGGCGTTGACTGCGTTGCCGAATATTTTCTCAACGGTGAAAAATTCGGTGAGAGCGAGAATATGTTTATCGCTCACGAATTTGACGTAAGCTCGCTCCTTCGTGACGGCGAAAACAGACTCACCGTACATATAAAATCTCCCGTTATATACGCAAACTCGTTCGACATTCCCGTAAAGCATTATTATAATTGGAGCAACGACCCCGCAAATACGAATATAAGACGCGCTCCTCATTCCTACGGCTGGGATATTATGCCCCGTGCCGTCACCTCGGGACTCTGGAGAGAGGTGCGCCTTGAGGTGAGGGATAAGATATACTTCTCTCAGCTCTACGCGTATCCTTCATCAAACAGCTGCCAACTCTTTTGTCAGTTGGAGTGCGACTGGTCGGAGCTTCACGATATTGTGATCAGAGCGGAGGGCTCCTGCGGAGAGGACAGCAGCTTCTGCGGAGAAGCTACCCTTCCTCGCGTTGTCCGCTACGGAAAGATAGATGAGTTTCCCCTTCATTTCAAAAATCCCAAGCAGTGGATGCCCTACGGATACGGTGAACCAAACGTCTATGACGGTACCGTAAGCATCTATCAGTCGGGCGAGCTTATCCATACCGCTCCCATCTCCTTCGGTCTTCGCACCGTAAAGCTTGACCGCACCGACACGACCGACGGCAAGAACGGACGCTTCCGCTTTCTTATAAACGGAGTAGAGATCATGGCAAAGGGTGCTAACTGGGTACCTATGGACGCATTCCACTCCCGCGATGCCGAGCGCTATGCCGACGCTCTCGCTCTCGCAAAGGACATCGGCTGCAATATTCTGCGTTGCTGGGGCGGAAACGTTTACGAGGATCACGCCTTCTTCGACTTCTGCGACCGCAACGGCATTATGGTATGGCAGGACTTCGCTATGGCGTGCGCAAGCTACC
>JAZSJE010000057.1:0-3464 GCA_045534135.1 Eubacteriales bacterium | reverse complement strand
AGGGCAACCGCATTTTATGATGCCTGCTTTTTCAGCTGCAATTTTAGCAATGCTGTCCCCCAGAAAAGCCGTATGGTCGAGCGCTATCCCGGTTATCACGGACAAAAGCGAGCTTTCGATTATATTGGTTGAATCCAATCTTCCACCCATTCCCGCCTCAAGCACGACGATATCGCAGGCATTACGTCTGAAATACTCAAAGGCAAGCGCGGTTATGAGCTCAAACTCAGTGGGCTTATCGGTCATTTGCTCTGCTATCGGACGTATTTTCTCGGTAAGCTCTATAAGCTCCTCCTCCAAAATATTCTGCCCGTTTATCTGCATCCTCTCGTTAAACACCTTGATATAAGGTGAGGTATAAAGCCCGACCTTATACCCTTCGGCAACAAACACCGACGAGAGCATTGAGGAGAACGAGCCCTTTCCGTTAGTGCCCGCAACGTGCACGAAGCGAAGCTCCCTCTCGGGGTGTCCCAGCTTACCGCAAAGCTCTCCTATTCGCTCAAGCCCCGGCTTACAAAAGGTCCAGCTTACACCGTGTATATATTCAAGACATTCCTGATAATTCATATATCATCCTTTTCCAAAAAGCTCAAACTGAGATTTTATCACTTTATTTTTCATGATGAAATATATCAGCACGTATTCTGCCGTACCGATTATAAGATAATTAAGACATCGCCAAAGCATTAAGACAAGAAAGGGCATGTCATAAAACTGAGATAATCCCAAGGTCTTTAAAGTAACCGACCCGATCAAATGAGCTAAAAACACAGGCACCGATATCTTTAACCAATACGGAAGTCTTGTTCGCTTCATCAACATATAAGCAATACCCGAAAAAAATCCTATTGATGCCGCACCAACCGTCACTAAAGGATTTATGGCGTATCCGACCAAAAAGCAGCCTATAATATCAGAGGCTATGCCTGCCACAAGACCGCCAACAGGACCAAACATCATTCCCGCAAGCAATATCGGCAGATTTTCAAAGCTAAATCTCATTGTCTCGCCAAGATTGATTGCCAAATATTTGCCGAGCACGATACTCATTGCCACCAACAGCGCCGTAGTTACCATTATCCTGACACTGCTGACCACCGTCATTCTTTTTTGTGTTTTCAAAAAAATACCTCCTTTTCCTAAGCTCACATAAGGCCAAGGTAAAAGGAGACAAATACTATTTGTTTCTGCCCATGCCGTATGAAGCGGGATGCAGAACACGAACCGCAAGCTATCGCTTTTCGTCTTATAGGCAACTCCCCGTCCCACAAGCACTTCACGCCCGTATTCTTACTCTTCTGACTGTTTTACACTAAACATTATAACACATTTTTTTACCTTGTCAATAAAATTTAATAAATTTATTCTATTCTATTGAAAAAGCCCCCCTTTTATGATAAAATTATCTCGACTATATTACATTCTGGAGGTTCAGTATGCTTTTCAAAACAATTACTCTGACCGAAAAATATCCTGATTGCTCGCTGACGCTTTACGTGCATGAGGAAAGCTCGGATCCACGCCCCGCTATTGTGGTGTGCCCGGGTGGCGGATACCATTTTCTTTCTGTAAGAGAAGCTCAGCCCATCGCGGAATTTTACTATAATGAGGGAATGAACGTATATCTCCTCAGATATTCCGTTGCTCCCTATGCGTCAAATTACAGACCTCTCACCCAGGCGGCACTGGCTATAAAATACGTAAGAGAAAATGCGCTTGAGCATAATACAGCACCTAACAAGATCATAACCTGCGGATTTTCTGCGGGCGGTCATCTTGCGGCATCAGCGGGAATTCTCTGGAATATACCCGAAATACGCGACGCGGTAGGTGTTACAGACGGATCTGCTCCCGAGGGCATAAACCGTCCTGACGGGATCATACTTTCCTATCCTGTTATCCTTGCGGGAGAAAATACACACCAAGGCTCTATAAGAAACGTTTCGGGCAAGGAAAATTACACCGAGGAGGACATTAAAAAATTCTCACTCGATCTCAACGTTGATAAGACCTCATCGCCAATGTTTGTATGGCATACCGCAACCGATACCTGCGTGCCGATTCACAGCACTCTTGCTATAACAGCGGCTTATGCAAAGGCAAAGATCCCCTTCGAATCTCACATTTATCCCTACGGACCTCACGGCCTTTCACTTGCCGATGAGAGGACATGGGAAGGCGGCGCAGATCTTAAAAATCCTCATGCCGCAACCTGGGCATCGCTCTCGCTTATGTGGATAAAGGATATGTTTAAATAACAAGGAGAGGCAACATGAAAGAAACCTGGATAAAGCTAAGTGAAAAATACCCCAACGTGCGCTTCGTATCCTATGCTCACGAGGAAGCATCAGAGCCCAGAGTTGCTGTAGTCATTTGCCCCGGCGGCGGATATTGGGATGTCTGCTTCGGCTACGAGGGAGTTGACGTGGCAATGCACTACTACAACGCAGGATGCAACACATTTATACTCGATTACTCTACCGCAGAGGAGATAAAAAATCTTGACCCCACCATACAGGTCGCTCTTGCCGTAAAATACGTAAGAGAGCACGCGGAGGAATACAACATTGACCCAAACAAGATAATAACCTGCGGATTTTCCGCGGGCGGTCACCTTGCAGGCTCTGCCGGAATACTTTGGAATATTCCCGAGGTAAAAGAAGCTCTCGGCGATGCCCCTGAGGGAATAAACAGACCTAACGGAATGATACTCTCCTACCCCGTTATTACCGCGGGAGAGCACGCGCACAGAGGCTCTTTTGTAAATCTCACAAAAAATCCCGATTACGGTGAATATGAGATAAACAAATTCTCGCTTGAGAAAAACGTTGACGCTACAACTCCTCCCTTGTTCGTATGGCACACAGCGAACGACACCTGCGTACCCGTTGAAAACACGATTTTGCTTGTAGGCGCGTATATTGAAAACAGCCGTCCCTTTGAGGCGCACATATATCCGAACGGTCCTCACGGAATGGGACTTGCCACGCCCGAGAGCAGAGGCGAATGGAAGGAAGGCATAGATCCCCACGTCGCAACCTGGGCTGACCTCTCGGTAATGTGGATAAAGGATATGTTCAAATAATTAAACGATAAGAAAAAAGCTACGGCAGCGCCGTAGCTTTTTCTTATATTCTTATATTACCGTAATCTCTCTCGCATAGCCTTTATAGCCACCTGCGGTGGTTATTTGCGGCACACCGTTTGGCAAGGTGTTCTCATAGTTTCTATGCGTATGTCCCACGATCACTGCCTTTATAAGAGGCTCGCCGAGAATATAGTCGATAGCACTCAACGTTGCCGCATCGGGCGTTTGCTGAAGTCTTCTATCCTCCGGATACTGCGAGGTATATTCTTCCGGCGCTCCCATAAGGAACGCACATTTCTGTCCCTCTCCGAGTATCATAACTGCATATTCTTTTGTGAAGATAGGACTCTGCATTGCGAGAATAATAGGAAGC
>JAZSJE010000209.1:0-7629 GCA_045534135.1 Eubacteriales bacterium | reverse complement strand
ACGCATTATTCAGCTAGCGGGCTACGACGTGTATTACGAGGATGGTGACTGCAATACAGAGCAGTACTTTGAGGAAAATCTAAATAAGGCTGTTAGGATGGCAGCGCGTAAGGGCGTGCTTCTCGGCTTTGAAACCATGGAAACACCTTTCCTTGATACAGTAAAAAAGGGAATGGTGCACGTAGACCGAGTAAATTCTCCATATCTTGGACTGTACCCCGACATAGGCAATCTTAAAAATGCGGCTGTTATTTACGGTCATGACGTAGCAGATGATCTATCCCTGGGCAAAGCTCATACTTTTGCCGCACATTTAAAGGAAACTAAGCCGGGGCTCTATCGCGATATGCTTTTCGGCCAGGCAGACGGACATACCGAATACGATAGCTGTCTTGCAGTGCTCTGTGCTGACGGTGTCAGAATGTTTACGGGAGAATTCTGGTATCACGGTGAGGAAAACTACAAGGAGAATATCTGCAATGCGTCAGTATTTCTTCGCGAAAAAATAGAAAAGGCGCTAAAAGTATAAAATAATAGCAAAAAATTACAATCCCCCCCGAAAAATAAAACCTTGCGATAAAAAAACGTACTTATAGTATGAAGGCGCTTTCTGAATGTATGGGAGGTAACTGTATGGATGATCTTGACATAATAGAGCTGTATTTCGCGCGTGATGAACAGGCGATACGTATGACCGAGGAAAAATACGGTAAGCTTTGCCGCAGTATTGCGTATAATGTTTTAGGTAATTGCGAGGATGCAGAGGAGTGCGTGAACGATACCTACTTAGGTGTATGGAATGCGATCCCGCCCGCAAGGCCTAACAGCTTTAGTGCATTTGTTTGTAAAATCACAAGAAATCTTTCGCTGAAGAAGCTGGAGTTTTCCACAAGGGCTAAACGCTCGGTCGATATGACGGTATCCTTCTCCGAGTTGGAGGGGATAATGTCAGATAGTGCTGCTGAGAATGTTTCGAATCAGCGTATAGGAGAGCTTATAAGTGCGTTTTTGCGTACGCAAAAGCCTGAAGCGCGGCAGGTATTCGTGAGAAAGTACTATTTTTTCGATTCGATCGAGGATATTGCGGATAGGTATTCCTTTTCCGAGAGCAAGATCAAAAGCATGCTTTACCAAACCCGAAAAAAGCTGAAAGAATATTTGAGCAAGGAGGGGATAGAAGTATGAAAATACCTAAAATAGCAAAATCTATGGAGTATCTTGATAACGATCTTATTGCCGAGGCGGCAAATGCTAAGCAGCGCGGCAAGAAAAAGGCGTGGATAAAATGGAGCGCGATCGCGGCAAGCCTTGCCGTTGTAGCGCTGGCTGTGACTTTGATGATACCAATGCTTACAGCGCAGGATGAAAATAAGTCTGTGCCCGCTCAGGATCATTATAAGGACGTTACAGTTCAAAATTATGCTATAGTATGGCCGTGGGAGTATAAAACCGTATTCGAAAAATATCTGACGCTTAATTTTGACGGCAGAGAATTCAATGCCAGGGGCAGAGAAATAAGTCAAAGCATGATTGGTGAAAAGCTTGGTATGGGTGAGGCCAGCGGTCAGGATTTTTACGCAGAGCGCATTTATACCGAAAGCTTTGAGGTGTATGAGATAAATGACGTATCGAGCGAGTATCTTGTTGCGGCGAAAATGGAAGGGAAGTACTGCGTTTTTGACGCTCATGCAGAGCACGCTCCCAAAACTCTTGGAAAGTTGATCGACACCTATAGCCTTAAAAAGGTTTTAAGGCTTAACAAATTTTCGATGGATGACAAGTATTTTTCACTTGATGGTGACTCTGAGATATGGGAAATTTTGCAGAATTGTCGCGACGCGAGAGCTGTTACTAAAGAGGAGGATGCTGGCATATCCGAGCGTGGCGAAAGCGTTAGCTTTACTGTTACGTCGGAGCAGCTCGCTACGTACAAGGTTGTGCTTCGTATCAGCGAGGACGGATATCTGTGGACCAATGCCTTTGATTATGCTTATATTTACAATATAGGCACGGATGCGGCAAGCAGCATAATCGACTATGCTAAGTCCAAAGCGCGGGAGATAGCGCAAGAGCCATATCAGCATACCGTGATCGGAAAGATAGTCGAAATTAACGACGGATATTTTCTTCTTGATGATACCGAGATATGCGTTGACGCAAATAAAGGAAGGGTATATAAGATACTGAGTACCGATATCAGGGTGAGAAGACACTTTGAATTTGAAAAGCTTGATGTGGGGCGTATAGTCGTGGTTTACTACGACGGAGTTATACAAAGCGGTAATCTTATAGATAGCGCTTATGGAATGAGCAAGGCGTACGCGGTAAGCAACGACGTTGTTTTGATACCGGAATAAAAAATCGGCGAGTAAAACTCGCCGATTTTTTATTTTAAAACAGCAGATCCAAGGCGCTGTCCCATTCTTACGTCAGTTTCAAGA
Source organism: Eubacteriales bacterium (assembly GCA_045534135.1). Classification (GTDB taxonomy): domain Bacteria; phylum Bacillota; class Clostridia; order Oscillospirales; family CAG-272; genus HGM12713. Next base: position 5,188 of record JAZSJE010000209.1, on the reverse strand, counting down.
TCGTTTTCTGTAGCGGTGAAATACCGTTTATCAAGCGCCACGCGGTCCTTCTGGAGAAGGAGAATTACGGTAGAGCCGCCATACAGGAAGGTTCCTTTTTCCTCACCGCGCTTGAAATCATAATCGGCATGGTGGTTTTTGATCTTACCTACCAGCATAGCGCCTACCTCTATCTGGGTGGCCGTGCCGAAATTCTTGGTCTGCATGACCGTATATTCGCGGCAGTTTTGCTTGAATACGGGTGTTGCTTCAAGGGCTATGGGACGCACAGTATGGAGCTTTCCCTTTATAAAGGTATTTTCTCCCTTTGATCCGTCATCAAAGTATATATATCTGTGATAGTGATTTACGCAGAGTCTGAAGACAAGGCATACGCCGTCGGTATATTTTTTTGCAAGCTCTTTATCGTTTACAAGATCCTCAATGCGGTAAAGACTTCCTTTGACGTTAAGTACCGTGTCCGATGTAATATTGTATGCCGAAAGCAATGCGTCGCAGGGAGCAATAAATGCTTCGTCTGCCGTGTCAATAGGACGCAGACCGTCCTTTATCTTTCTACAGAAGCAATCGTTGAAGCACTTGAAATTGTCGCTCTCATATTCATTAAGATCTATATTGTTGCTCTTTACGAACTTTTTTATAAGAAATTTGGAAAATCTGCTGTCAAGAAATTTTCCCGCAACAATAGAGAGCCATCTGGCAGTGAGTAGCTTAAGTATGATCCGTCCAAACGCGTTATTATACAGAAAAGAGAGTGCGGAACTCTCTTTTCTTTTTTCATTATTATTTACATTTGACATATCAAAGCACCAAACTTGCGATAACCATTATCAGAACCTCGATCACACCGATAGCAACAAAGATGCAAAGTGTTCTGAAGCTGGGCTTCTTGAGCTGGAACTTCGTTATGAATGCTATTGCGCACAAGCTCATCGCGATAAAGTAAACAAGTGCGAAATCTATATCCAAGAAGTTGCGCAGCAGATACTGAAGGACCATGATGGAGGGGAATATTATCGCAGCCGAGGTCACGGGGAGCCCGAGATAGTATTTTCTTACACCGGTTTCTGTCTTTTGCCTTTCTTCCTCGGTAACGTTGAAATATGCCAGACGCATAAGCGCCGCGACTATGTACGCTATCATGATAAGGTAGATAAGTCCGCTGAAAATTCTGGTGATAACCTCCTGTCCTCTTCCGAAGATGTTCAGAAGTGACTCATTCAGCATAGAAGCACCGATACATACAGGAAGAACTCCGAAAGCGACTATATCTGCAAGCGAGTCTATCTGAATACCGTACTTTTTTTCGGTTTCGCTTCTGTTTTTCTTGATTCTTGCCACCTTTCCGTCGAATGCATCGCATAGACCCGAGAAAAGCAAGCAGAACATTCCTGCATAAGGCTCTCCAAAGGTAAGTGTAATTATTATTCCAAGGCTGGCAGATGCGATTGACATATAAGTCAAGATCATAGTATAGTTAAAAAAGCCTATCACGGTGTTACCTCACTGTTTCGTTTGTAGATTGGTTTGTAAATCGATTGGTTTATTTTTTCTTCTTTCTGCGCAAAAGAAAGAGTTTCAAGAAGAACGAGCATCCGCAAAGGATCACGCACAAATAGAATGAAATCGATCTTGCGAGAAGCTCAAAATTTACTGCTGTTTCAGCAGATACGACGTTAGAGAACGCGTCGAGCATAAGATAGTCTGCAACACCCATAGCGCCAGGGATCGGTATGCAGTTTGAGCCTACGACCACCATCTCCTGCATTACAAATACCTCAGAGGCGGTCGAGAATGAGCCACCGATCGAAAGAAACGCAAATACGGTGATCATAACCTGGGATATACGCTGAAGAATGTTGAAGATCAAGGCTTTTATTATAACAGCCTTTTTTCCTTTCATTGCCTGAGCGCAATCGGTGTAGGATTTTATCCATACGTTAAGCTTTTCGTATTTAGCCTCGGTCTTTTTGATCAAGCGAAGCTTGCCGAGGATCTTAATACATCTACGGCACAGACCGTGCAGGATATTCGGCTTTTTCAAAAGCAAAATAAAGATAATCGCAAGGCCTAAAAGTGTTATGGTGCCTGCGCCTATCAAAACTTTTGAGAGGGTGGAGAATGCCAAGATCTTAAGAGGCATCACAGCAAAGCACACAAGTGCTATAATGAGTATTGCGAAGATGTAAAGAACAAGATTTATCAGCAGGATGACCGTGGTCAGGGAGCTTGGAATTCCGTCACGCACCATGAAATATGCGCTTGCGGGCTGACCTCCAGAAGCAGACGGGGTTATTGCCGAAACGTAAATGTCACTTGCTGAATAATGGTAACCGCTCCAAAATCCTCTTTTATATCCAAAGCCCTTACAAATCGTAAGAAGCGCAAATCCCTCAAAGAGGATAAAGCCCAGCATGCACAAAAATGCAGCGATTATCCAAATGGGATTGACCTTTGTTAAAAAGGAAATAAAGCTACTCATCGAAAAGCTCTGTGTCTGAGCTGTTATTGCATAAACCGTAAGACCTGCTATCGCTATAAAAAGCACGGTGAAAAGAATATTTCTTTTGCTTGACGTGACCTTTTCTTCGTCCTTGCTCTTTTTTTGAGGCGCGGACGTGTTAGCTTGGCAAGGGGGCTCTGACGCTTTGTTGACGTCAAGCTCCTTGTTCTTATCGTTATTTTTCAATACTGTACTCCTTTTCTTTGGAATGCTCTGCTTTAGCAAGCTTCTTTGCGTCCAGCTTGCTTCTGAGAGCTGCCAGCTTGTTGCTGAAACCTACGTCCAGCTTCGTATACTTGGTAACAAGAAGTCCTATCTCAAATACAAGAATACCGGCGGGGATATCTAGGAAGAAGTGCTGCTTTACGAATACTACCGAGGCAAATACAAGAACTGCGAATACGCCCATGATGATCTTGTACCACTTTGGTACGTTCATCTTTAAGCAACCTCTGAAAACTACCCAGCTCTCAAGACAGTGTATTGACGGGAAAAGATTGAGGGGCTTGTCAGCCGAGTATATAATAGACGTGGCAAAGCCGAAAAATCCTTCATCCGTAATGGCGGGACGAGCGATAGTGGTAGGAATAAGCAGGAAGCAAAGCAGGCAAAGTGCCTTGGCTATCATTTCCGCGGTTGCTACCTTGAAGAAGTGCTCTCTGCCGCCGTGGGTGAGAACTATGTAACCGACAAACCAATGTACGTAAGCAAGTATGTAGATGGTTATAAACGGTGTGAAGAAGGGGATCGCATCATCTATGGGAGTGGAAAGATCGTTGAGCATGCTCGGGTCCATATTTCTTACGATGACACTTGAACCGTAGTAGACCAACATGTTGAAAAGCACCAAGGCTATAAGCGGAAAGCGTGCGTGTGGCGGAACGATCTTATCTAAAAATGCTGAAAATTTCTTGGTAAAATTTTTCATAAGAATAACACCTTAATTGTAGTATGGTAACAATATATTTACATTACCGACATTATATCATATTTTTAGCGCATTGTCAATAGTTATACTTAACCAATAGTGGAATTAATGAAGAAATTTAGAAGATATTTTTAATAGATATTTAATAATATTACAAAATTTTATAAACTCTTTACTTTTCCAAAAAAGTGTGGTATAATTCTTCCTTGTCAAGAAAGTTTATGAAAAGGACTTTGAAATAATGTTAGGGTTAAGCGAAAGAGCAAGAAACGCGGTATTTATAGGTACACTTTGTTCGGTATCGTATCTTGCGGTATACGTGGCAAGAAACGTTTTGAGTGCTGTTACTCCGCAGATAGTAGAGGGCGGGGTATATGACAAGGAATATATCGGTGCTGTTGCCTCATTATATTTCATTTTTTATGCTGTCGGACAGCTTATTAACGGTGCTATCGGAGATAAAATAAAGGCTAAGTATATGATAAGCTTCGGTCTGCTTCTGGCGGGCGTTACCAATATTATATTTCCCTGGGTCATACAGTACAAGTACGGAGCGACATTCGTTTATGCGATGACAGGCTTTTTCCTGTCTATGATATACGGACCGATGACCAAGGTTGTGTCTGAAAATACAGACCCGATACATACCACAAGATGCTCGCTGGGATATACGTTTTCATCCTTTCTGGGCTCTCCCATGGCGGGATTTCTTGCCGTATTCCTTTCATGGCAGGGTGTGTTTATTACAAGCAGCGTTTTTCTGTTTTCAATGGCGGTTGTGTGCTTTGCGTTTTTCTGCCTTTTTGAAAAGAAGGGCATCGTTCAATACGGAAATTATAAGCCCGCGCAGAAGGGAAAGGGCAACGTAAAGGTGCTTTTCAAGCACAAGATAGTCAAGTACTCGCTGATATCTATAATTACGGGTGTAGTGAGAACCTCTGTTGTGTTCTGGCTTCCCACTTATATATCCGAGCGCTTGGATTTCTCACCCGAATCCTCGGCGGCTATATACACTGTGGGAACCTTGGCTATATCAGCGACTGCATTTATTGCCGTATTTGTCTTTGAACGGCTTGATCGTGATATTGAAAAGACGATCCTCATTATGTTTTCCTCGTCGTGTGTATTCTTTACACTCACCTATTTTATAGCTAATCCTGTTATTAATATAGTCTGCATGATCCTTGCTATAATGTCCTCTAACGGAGCGGCATGCATGCTTTGGAGCAGATACTGTCCAAGCCTTCGCGATACCGGAATGGTATCCTCGGTCACGGGATTTCTGGATTTTCTCAGCTATATGGCGGCAGCGGCATCCAATCTTATCTTTGCAAATGCTATCGACGCTATAGGATGGGGAAACCTTATTCTCGTATGGCTTGGCTTGATAGTGGCAGGTACTGTAATATCCTTGCCGTATGACAAATTCAGAAAGAGAACGGCAGCGCACTGAAATTTTTCCCAAAATAAAAATTTTTATTGACATATTACAAAAACTGTGATATACTATATCAGTAAAAGAATAGTGGCTGTGATGAAGAGAGTATGGCAGGGGTAGATTTACAGAGAGCCGTCGGTGCTGAAAAGACGGTAATCAAGCTTGCAGGAAAAACACTTCGGAGCTTGCGGAAGAAAGCCTTTGGTGAGTAGAACCGCACGTTCATCGCGTGAAGATGTAATCGAGTGGATCGCGCATGCGGTCAATTTGGGTGGTATCGCGGAAGCTTTAACCTTTCGTCCCATTTTGTGGGACGAAA
>JAZSJE010000096.1:0-9515 GCA_045534135.1 Eubacteriales bacterium | reverse complement strand
GCTCTCCCAGCTGAGCTATGCTCCCAAAACCGCTATAATTTCTCACAGCCTACCTATTTTATCACAAACATTTTTATTTGTCAATACCTTTTTTAATATTTTTTCTGTTTTTTATAAATATTTATATGTGTATTGCATTTTTTCCTTTTGCGTGATATAATAATAATGTTAATTTCTTTTTACTTTTTGAGGTGTTTATGAAGGATATAAGCTCATATTTTTCCCTTCCTCTTGAAAGCATGGAGGAAAAGCAGCTCTCCTCCACTAAAATATTTGACGGTAAGGTGCTTCATGTAAGACTTGACGATATAACGCTCCCAAACGGTGTTGCGGCGACAAGAGAATACTGTCACCACAACGGAGCCGTGTGTGTAATCCCCGTCACCGATGAGGGTGAGATAATCTGTGTACGCCAATTTCGTTATCCCTTTGGTGAGGCACTCTTGGAAATTCCCGCGGGAAAGCTTGATACTCCCGATGAGGACCCCACATATGCCGCTATGCGTGAGCTCAGGGAAGAAACAGGCGCAATATGCGAAAAGCTGACCTATATGGGACTTTACTACCCCTCTCCCGCCATCCTTGATGAAAAAATATACATGTATATGGCAGAGGGTCTTAGCTTTGGAGAAACCGATTTTGACGATGACGAATTCCTTGAAACAGTAAAAATCCCAATCGAGGAGCTTAAGGAAGCAATCCTTAACGGGCGCATTCGCGACGGAAAGACACAATCTGCCGTGCTTCGCGCATATATGATGCTCAAATCAAATGAAAACTAACGAACAGGAGAAATATATAAATGAACGGTTGTTTTAAGGGCGCAGATATTCTTCTGCCCGATTTTAAGAAAACTGACGCAAAGAAATGGGCTGTTGTCGCATGCGACCAGTTTACAAGCGAGCCTCATTATTGGGAGGCCGCAGAGCGCGAAATAGGTGACGCCCCCTCCACGCTTCGCATTATTCTCCCGGAGGTCTATTTAAAGGAAACAAACGAGCGCATAGGGAAAATAAACTCTACTATGAACGAGTATATGGACAGCGTACTTGTATCTCATGAAAATTCAATGATATACACCGAGCGTACGCAGTCTGACGGAAGCGTGCGCCGCGGTATAGTTCTTGCGATCGATCTTGAATGCTACGATTTCAAAAAAGGCGCAAGCTCTCTCATCCGCGCTACAGAGGCAACGGTTATTGAAAGAATTCCGCCAAGAGTAGCCATAAGACGCGATGCGGCTATCGAGCTTCCCCACGTTATGCTTCTCATTGACGACCCCGACCGTACGGTAATAGAGCCTCTTTCACCAGAGAACTGTCCCGAAGTTGCGTACGACACCGATCTTATGCTCGGAGGCGGTCATATTGTGGGAAGATTTTTAAGCGCTCAGGCAAAAAAATCGGTCAGTGATGCCCTTTTGGCACTTATCACTCCCAAATCTATGCAAAAAAGATACAACAGCGCAGACCTGGCTCCTCTTCTTTTTGCCGTAGGTGACGGAAACCATTCACTTGCCACCGCAAAGACAATATACGAGGATATCAAGGCCACGATAGGCGCGGATGCCGCTGCCGATCATCCCGCGCGCTATGCGTTGGTTGAGATCGTGAATATACATGATGAGGCTATGAAGTTCGAGCCTATATACAGAGTAATATTTGGCGTAGATCCCGCGGACGTGACCGAAAAGCTCAATGCATACCTTTCCTCTCTTAGCGGAAACGCTGATGCACAGACTATTCAATATCTCTCCGCCGCTGAAAATGGCACCCTTAGAGCTGATACTCCCGTAAAGACACTTCCCGTAGCAACGCTTCAGGACTTTATTGACGGATACCTGAAGGATCACCCCGACGCAGAGGTCGACTATATACACGGTGTAAATTCTGTAAAGAGCCTTATTCGTGAGGATTCTATTGGATTTATCTTCTCGGGCATGGGAAAGGACGAGCTTTTCAAAACAGTAATATACGATGGTGCTCTACCTAGAAAGACATTCTCTATGGGGCATGCAGAGGATAAAAGATATTACATGGAATGTCGCAAGATAACTAAGTGAGGGCAAAAAATGAGTGAACAGTGGAAACAGCTATACGAGGAATGCTGTAATTGCTCCGCATGCGGGCTTCACAAAACACGTACAAATTGCGTTTTCGGAACAGGAAACGAAAATGCCGATATACTTTTTGTCGGTGAAGCACCGGGAGAAAACGAGGACAAAACGGGCATACCATTCGTAGGCAGAGCTGGAAAGCTCCTCGACCAATATCTGTTTGCGGTCGATATTCCGCGCGAGAGCGTTTACATAGCAAACATTCTCAAATGCCGCCCGCCCAAAAACCGTGACCCGCTCCCCGCAGAGGAGGATGCGTGCATGGACTTTTTGCGCAGACAGGTAAAGCTTATCAAGCCCAAGATGATAGTCTGCCTTGGCAGGATTTCGGCTATGCGCTTAATAAAGCCCGACTTTAAGATAACAAAGGAGCACGGCGAGTGGGTGCAAAAGGGAGATTTTCTTATAACCGCGGTCTATCACCCCGCCCTTCTCCTGCGTGATCCCCGTCGCAAGGAAGAAATGCTCGAGGATATGAAGAAAATCAAAGCAAAGCTTGACGAGCTTTCATAAAGAGGTAGATCAAATGGATTTTTTCGCTTTTTTAAGTACAGTAATTACCATGTTCGCAATACTTGTCGTAGGATTTGTATTGGGAAAGAAGAAAGTAATAAATTCAACAGCTTCTAAAAATCTTTCACAGCTTATAATATCTATCGGACAGCCTGCGCTTATAATCAATGCTATAACGCGCGACCCGTTCAGCTGGGATAGATTAAATCTCGCTCTGACAAGTCTTGGCATCGCTTTTGCTATGCACGGAGTAATGGCTGTGATCTCTTTCTTCGCCTGCATCAAGATACGAGATCTTGACGAGCGAAAGATAACCGAATTCGCTATGGTATTTGGAAATATAGGATTTCTCGGGATCCCTGTGCTTGGAGCACTCTTTCCCGAGGATGGAGCATTCGTGGCATCCTTCTTTGTGGTAAGCTTTAATATTCTGCTTTGGATAATCGGTCTGGGAATAATATCGAGAAAAAGAGATGACGTAAAGCTTACGGTAAGAAAAATATTCATAAACAAGGGCACTGTACCAAGCTTTATAGGTTTTGCTATATTTTTCATTCCCGCATTTTTCCCGAGCTTCACTATGCCCGACTTTATAAACCTTACCATAACGTATATTGCTAATCTCTGCACGCCCATATCAATGCTTATAATCGGTGCGTTGCTCTCTACAAGAACAATGAAGCAGATCTTCGGATCAGGTAAGGTATATTATCTTTGCCTTTTCAAGCTTATCGCTATTCCCATTTTCTTCTGCATCGTACTAAAGCTGCTTGGTTTCAGCGATTTCTGGATACTGTTTATCACTGCTGTTTCCGCAATGCCATCAGCAAGCTCAACGAGTATGTTTGCAGAGGTTTACGACACAGCGCCAGGATATTCGGCACAGTGCGTTGGCACCTCAACACTGATTTCACTTGCTTCTATGCCATTTATGATCATGTTTGCTGAGCTTATAACAAAGCTTGATTTCTCTATTTTCTGATATTGTCGAATATTCTCTTAATACAAAAGCACATATAAAACGGCACGCGTGAATATAAAAGTCACGTGTGCTGTTTAATGTAAACGACAAAGCAGTGATACATATTTTTTAAGAGGTAATCAAATGAGGCTTTCTGCAAAGCATACTGTTGCGGCGGGATACGTAGGCTATGCCACTCAGGCACTGGTCATAAATTTCGCTCCGCTGCTCTTTATAACGTTCGAAAAAAGCTACAATATATCAATTGGAAAGATAGGTCTGCTTATAGCCATATCCTTTTTTGCGCAGTTCGCTATAGACGCGCTTGCAGCTAAGTTTTCCTCCGCGCTCGATACGAGAAGAACCGTGGTTGCAGGTCACGTCTGCGCTATGCTCGGCATGATCTCCTTCGGTATCCTGCCAGATATCCTTCCCGACCCCTTCATAGGACTCGTTATAGCAACAGTTCTTGCCGCCATCGGTGGCGGAGTTATCGAGGTGTTTATCAGCCCAATTATCGAGGCATGCCCAACGGGCGAAAAAAGCTCTGCTATGAGTCTGCTCCACTCCTTTTACTCCTGGGGATCTGCGGCAACTATACTGCTCTCTACCCTGTTTTTTGCTACAGTCGGCATAGAAAATTGGCGTATTCTGACCTGCCTTTGGGCACTCCTTCCCGCAGTTGGGGCTTTTATGTTCGCTTTTGTTCCTATATATGAGCTCGATGCCGATACAGATGAGGGACGCAAGAAAGCGCACGGAAAATCACTCTTAAGATCCAAGCTTTTCTGGATATTTTTTGTCATCATGTTCTGTGCCGGAGCGGCAGAAATGGCAATGAGCCAGTGGGCTTCAAGCTTTGCTGAAAGCGGTCTTGGCGTAGATAAAACGGTGGGAGATCTGTTAGGTCCCTGCGCCTTTGCGATATTCATGGGAAGCGCGCGTGTATTTTACGCATTTATGGGCAAAAAAGTAAAGCTCACCGCGTTTTTTACAGTTTCGGCTATCCTATGCGTTGTTTCCTATCTTATAACGGCAATTTCAGGTATTCCGCTTATATCCCTACTTGGATGCGCGCTGTGCGGTCTGTCAGTCGGTATTATGTGGCCGGGCACATACAGCTTGGCAACAGCGCGGATAGATTTCGGTGGAGTAAGAATGTTCGCGCTTTTGGCTCTTGCGGGAGATACGGGATGCATAGTCGGTCCGTCGCTTGCAGGCACGGTTGCGGAGCAGTTTGGAAATGATCTTCAGGTATCCTTTCTGGTGTCCGCGATATTCCCTCTCATAATTCTCGCTCTTATTCCCTTCGTAATATTACTGGCAAATAAAAACAGACAAATTAAGAAAGCGTAAAAAACACACATCACTATAACATGAAAATAAGATTTTTGGAGCTATGTCCCGAGCGTATTTTTTTGCTCGGTTATGAATTAAAGCTTTCGCCAAGCGAAGATAAGCTACTCAGAGCGATCGCTCAAGGTCAAAAAAGCGATATTGACAGCCTCTCTCTGCTTCTGCGCGACGGTGTAGGCAGAGGAAATATCGCTGTACATATAAACAGCATAAATAAAAAGGCGGCAAAAATAAGTGAGCGAAAGCTTGTTATTCACAAGGACTCTCGCTATATTATAAATCCATACATGTAAGGGAGAGCTTATGAATAAAGAAAACTATTCTCTTTTGCTTGAAAAAACACTTGAACAGATCAAAAATGACAATACAAGACCTTCCCTCCTGCTACATGCCTGCTGTGCGCCCTGTTCAAGCTACGTGCTTGAATATCTCGCCAATTATTTTGATATAACGTTATTCTTTTTCAATCCCAACATATCCCCCGAGAGCGAATATGAGTTCCGACTGAATGAGCTCAGACGACTTATAGGGGAGATGCCCCTGCCACCGTCGGTAAAAATAATGAGTGGAAGATACTGTCCCGAGGAATTCTACGGCATGGCAAAGGGACTCGAAGCGCTGCCTGAGGGAGGCTCCCGCTGTTACGGCTGTTACCGTCTGCGTCTTAGCGAAACGGCGCGCATAGCAAAAGAAAACGGATTTGACTATTTTACGACCACACTGTCAATAAGCCCCTACAAAAATGCTGAATGGCTAAATTCCATAGGCAAGGACGAGGGTGAAAAATACGGTATCTCCTATCTTTTCTCCGACTTTAAAAAGAAAAACGGATACAAGCGCTCCTGCGAGCTTTCCGAGCTATACAGCCTTTACCGTCAGGATTATTGCGGCTGCGAGTTTTCGAAGCAGGAATCAGAAAATCGAAAGAAATACAAAGAAAACACCTTTTGATCAAAAGGTGTTTTCTTTTTTATTTTTATAACAATTCCTCAGCGTAACGCACCGCTTCCATCGCATCCTTTGCATAGATGTCCGCACCGATCTTATCGGCATACTCGCGTGTCATAACAGCACCGCCGACAAATATCTTTGCCCAAGGAGCTCTCTTGCGAAGCTGCTTGATAGTTTCTTCCATGGCGGGCACCGTAGTAGTCATAAGTGCCGAGAGCCCCACAAAGTTCGCGTGCGCTTCTACCGTCTTATCCACGATCAGCTCAGGTGAAACGTCCTTACCAAGATCGATCACGTAAAATCCGTAATTTTCAAGAAGAAGCTTTACAATATTTTTTCCTATATCGTGAATATCTCCCTTGACTGTAGCTATAATAAAGGTCGCCTTGGGCTCTGTATCGCACGAGGCCGACATGAAGCTCTTTATGCGCTCAAAAGCACTTTTAGCCGCCTCAGCACTCATCAAAAGCTGTGGCAGATATACGGTTTTTTTCTCAAAGCCATCACCCACAATATCAAGCGCTGGAATTATTTCATTATTTACGATATAAAGCGGATCCTCGTTTTTCAAAAGCTCAGAAGTAAGCTCAGCCGCCTTGTCACTAAAGCCTTTTACAACTGCCTTCTGAAGCTCGGAAGAATAGCTTTCGTTGTTTTTTTCAGGGGAAACCAAGCTTGCCGAAGCAAAGCTATTGGCAACACTTATATATTCCGCGCAATTCTCATCAAATCCCATAAGTGCCCTGTAAGTATAATAAGCACGCATCATGTCGGGAGAATACGGATTCATTATCGCGGCCGACAGTCCCTTGGCAAGAGCCAACGTAAAAAACGTGCTGTTGATGGCATCTCTGTTTGGCAGACCGAAGGATACGTTAGATACACCCAGCGAGGTATGACAGCCCATGCAGTTGCGTATATAGGAAAGGGCTTCGAGCGTTTCCTTTGCCGCCTGAGGGTCTGCGCTGACAGTCATGGCAAGCGTATCGAATATAATATCCTTTTTGGAAATCCCGTACTCAGCAGCAATATCCAAAATACGCTTTGCTATTTTCACTCTGCCCTCAGCGCTCTTAGGTATACCGTTTTCATCAAGCGTAAGAGCCACTACCACTCCACCGTACTTTTTAACCAAAGGGAATACCGCTCTCATGCTTTCCTCTTTGCCGCTGACAGAGTTTATCATCGCCTTACCATTGTATCTGCGTAGTGCCGCTTCCATAGCTGACGGATCTGCCGTGTCTATCTGTAATGGAAGATCGCTCACCGCCTGAAGCTCGCAAACGCATTTTCTAAGCATTTCAGCTTCGTTTATATCGGGAATTCCTACGTTTACGTCAAGTATATGAACTCCCCTATCAGCCTGATTTACTCCTTCCGCAAGAACGTAATCCATATCGTTATCTATCAGAGCTTGTCTGAATTTTTTCTTTCCGGTAGGATTTATGCGCTCCCCTATAAGAACAGGTGTATCTCCAAAATTCACAGCATGGGTATACGAGGAAACAAGGGCGTAATTTTTATCAACCAAAGATACCGCATTCAGATTCTTGGTTTTCGACACGAGCATCTTTATATATTCAGGGGTCGTACCGCAGCAGCCACCGACTACTCTTATTCCCCTTTTGATCAAAGACTCAAGGTCACTTGAAAACTCATCGGGAGCTACATCAAATACCGTCTTTCTATCAACCACTCTTGGAAGCCCCGCGTTTGGCTTAAGCACAACGGGCACAGATGAAAAGCTTAAAAGCTCCTCGGCTACAGAAATAAGCTGCTTTGGTCCCAGAGAACAGTTTGCGCCTAAAGCATCAACACCCATTCCCTCAAGTAACGCAACCATAGCAGACGGTGTAGCGCCCGTCATAAGCTTTCCGTCAGCTCCATATGCGTTGGTAACTATAACGGGAAGCTCACTATTTTCCTTTGCCGCCAGAACAGCTGCCTTGGTTTCATAGGAGTCATTCATGGTTTCTATGATTATAAGCTCAGCACCGTGCTTTACTCCAAGCCTTACCGTTTGCGCAAATATTTTAACCGCATCCTCAAAATCAAGGTCACCAAGCGGCTTTAGAAGCTTTCCTGTAGGTCCTATGTCAAGAGCTATGAACTTTTTCTGATGTCCAACAGACATATCGCGCGCTACTCTTGCATTGTCAAGTGCAGCCTTTATTATTTTCTCAAGCTCACTCAAATCGAATTTAATCAGATTCGCTCCAAAGGTGTTGGAGCATACAACGTTACTGCCCGCGTTAAAATACGCACGCTGTATGTCGATTATCGCATCAGCATGAGTTATATTCCAGCGTTCGGGATGCTCCCCAGGTTTAAGCCCTCTCTCCTGAAGCAGAGTCCCCATTCCGCCATCGAGATAAACCACATTATCTTCTAAAAATTTTCTGAAATCCATTTTCATTAAATTCCTTATTTTCCAAGTATGTCCGAAAGATTGTCCATAATTTTTCGCGCCACGTCAGGCTTATTCATTGAATAAACGTGCACGTGAGTGATGCCATTGGCGTAAAGATCTATTATCTGGTCTGTTGCATATGCAATTCCCGCCTGCTTCATAGCAGATGGGTCATGACCGAATTTATCAACCAAACTCTTAAAGCGCTGAGGAACAAACGAGCCCGACAGCTTGAGCGCACGATCGATCTGGTTTGCGTTGGTGATCGGCATGATTCCGGGAATAACGGGAACAACTATTCCCGCCTCTCTTATCTTGTAGAGAAAGCTGTATAGCAAATTGTTATCAAAGAACATCTGCGTAGTAAGAAAATCACATCCCGCATCAACCTTTTCCTTAAGATATCTTATATCCTCCCGCCTGTCTGTGCTTTCAGGATGTATCTCAGGATAGCATGCTCCACCTATGCAAAAATCCCCCGAGCGTTTCAATTCTCTTACAAGCTCAACCGCATGCTTATAATCCCATTGCGAGCGGTCACAGTCCTGCATATCGGCAGGAATATCTCCGCGCAGGGCCATAATATTCTCTATTCCCGCTGCCTTGATATTCTCAATTCGCTCGGCAACCGTCGAGCGTGTGGAGGAAACACAGGTCAGGTGAGCAATACTGGGCACACCGTAACGCTCCTTAATATTTTTTGCTATATCAAGCGTATATTTGCTTGTGCCACCGCCCGCACCGTACGTAACACTCATAAAGGAAGGGCAAAGACTGGCTATCTCCTCGGTAGCGCGCTTTACACTTTCAAAGCCACTTTCGTTTTTAGGAGGGAAAACCTCAAAGGATATAGATGCCCTTTCTTCTCTTAAAAGATCAGATATTTTCATTATGTCACCTCTATTGTTTTTTTCTAAATACAGGTTTGTCCTTAGAGCAGAGCCATGCTCCTATTATCATAAGGACAAGAGTTAAAATATACGTATATCTCGGAATTTCCGTAACATTTACCGCGTAGAGAGCTGCTGCCAATATAGCCAGAGGTATTCCCTTTTCTACCTTTATATGCATAAAAAGACCTTTCCTCGCTATTTGAACACATTATAGCATAAAAAAAAGAAAAAATCAACTTTCGGGCTATAAAATAAACATATTCCAAAAATAAAAATTAATTTTTATATTTTTTCAAAAAAACTATTGACTTTTCA
>JAZSJE010000032.1:0-2724 GCA_045534135.1 Eubacteriales bacterium | reverse complement strand
AGGTCGGGCCTTCGTACCGAAGGCGGTGAGGCTCAAATCCCACTCGCCGAAGGCGACAACCAAAAAGAAAAACCACCCTGATGGGTGGTTTCTTTTTTGGTTGCGGAGGTGGGATTTGAACCTCACGACCTCCGGGTTATGAGCCCGACGAGCTACCAAGCTGCTCTACTCCGCGATATTGAGTTTCTCATTTGCAAGGGGTATTATATCACAATATATTTGTTTTGTCAACCCCTTTTTTGGTTTTTACCAAAATTTTATCTTATTTAAGCGGTCAAAGCCATTGCGTATTGTATTATACGCGGTTTTTTTCACTTTTATTCATTTTTTATGGGGGATAGTTATAGGAAATATATTGAATATATGTTTCTATATTCGTGCTTCAGCGGTCCCCCCTAATTTGCTGAGCGCAAAACATCCTTTCCTTGCGGAAAGGAGCGGCTCGACCCAATACGTGCAGCGGAAATAAACAAGGACGGTCCGATGGAATGTCCTCTTGAAAGCAACCGGGGTTACGAACCGAGTTTTGCGCCGTGCTTCAGCTGTTAATTGGAATTTGCTTAGCGCAAAACGACCTTTTCTGCGAAAAGGAGCGGCTCGACCCAATACGTGCAGCGGAAACAAACAGAGCAGACCAAAAGGTCTGCTCTGTTTGTTTGGTGCCGGTAACCGGGGTCGAACCGGTACGATACTCACGTATCACGGGATTTTAAGTCCCGGGCGTCTGCCAATTCCGCCACACCGGCAGGTATCTTTTTTGCAAGGCTAATTATATCACAGTTGCATGTGTTTGTCAAGAATATTTTCACTTAATATTTGTACTCTATATTCTTGACAAAGTATTTTGGCGGTGCTATAATGACCTTATAAATCATATTAAAGCAAGGAGCTTTCTATGAAAAAGTTTTTGCTCTCCGAAAACGGAAATTTCTATAAGGCAAATCTTCATTGCCACACCAATCTTTCCGACGGTAAGCTCTCTCCCCAGGAGGTAAAGGAGCTGTACAAATCTCTTGGCTATTCTATTGTAGCCTACACAGATCACGACATTTTTATTCCTCATCCCGAGCTTTGTGACGACACCTTTCTTGCTCTTAACGGCTTTGAGATAGAGTGCAACGAGCCCTGCCCGAAGCAGCCCTACAATTTTGAGCTTGTTAAGTCCTGCCATTTTTGCTGTGTCGCTCTTGACCCCTCGACCGAGATACAGCCCTGCTGGAACAGAAAGGCATATCTTTTCGGCAACGCTGTCCAGAATCAGAAATACGTAAAGTTTGACGAGAGCCAGCCTGACTATTGGCGTGAGCACACGGGTGAGAGCAGAAGCGACCACATGAAGAAATGCCGCGACGCGGGCTTCTTTGTAACCTACAATCATCCTACCTGGTCTATCGAGGATTATTCCGATTATATGAATTTCCACGGCATGCACGCTATGGAGATGTTCAACGGAAGCTGCAACGCATCGGGATTTGAGGATTACAACCCCAGAGTTTATGACGACATGCTCAGAGGCGGAGAGCGCATATACTGCATCGGCGCTGACGACAATCACAACGCCGCTTGGGCTAAGGGTACACGAAGATACGATTCGGGTTGGGCATGGACCACGATAAAGGCTGATTCTCTTGATTACAAGACTGTTACCGACGCGCTTCTTGCGGGCAATTTCTATGCCTCCGAGGGTCCCGAGATAAGTGAGCTTTGGTACGAGGACGGAGAGGTACACATAAAGTGCTCTGACGTTGACCGTATAACCTACATTTCGGGAACCAGACACAGAGCTACTGTTCTCGCGGAGGAGGACAAGTGTATCAACGAGGCGATTTTCAAGGTAAAAGAGGATGACATATATTTCCGTATTACCTTACTTGACAAGAAGGGCAAGCACGCTTGTACCAACGCATATTTTATTGATACGCTTTGATTTGGACCGAACGATACCACAGCCCACCGAATTTTTTCGGTGGGCTGTTTTGTGCTGTTGACAAAGCTTTTCTTTTATGCTATAATTACTCTGTTCGGCATATAATGACAGTATGATTGCCGAGATAAGAAGGGAACGCAACAATATGATCTGTAATTCAATTTTAGACGCTATCGGCAACACTCCCATAATTCGTCTGCGACATATGGCAGATCCCGAGGGCGCTGAAATACTTGTAAAATTCGAGGGGCTCAACGTGGGCGGCTCTATAAAGACACGCACTGCCCTTAATATGATAATTGAAGCGGAGCAGGCAGGAGAGATCCATGCCGACACTGTGATAGTCGAGCCTACGAGCGGAAACCAGGGCATAGGTCTGGCGCTTATCGGTGCGGTAAGAGGCTATAAGGTCAAGATAATCATGCCCGACTCGGTAAGCGAGGAGCGCAGAAAGCTGGTTGAGCATTACGGTGCTGAGGTAATTCTCGTGCATGACGAGGGAAATATCGGACTTTGCATAGAGGAATGTCTGCGTCTGGCGCTTGAAATGCGTGACAGTGATCCCAACGTATTTGTGCCTCAGCAGTTTGAAAATCCCGCAAATCCCTCTGTTCAGAGGTCGGTTACTGCGGCTGAAATTCTTGAGCAGGTTAATGCGCCTATCCACGGCTTTTGCTCAGGCATCGGCACAGGCGGAACAATAACGGGTATCGGCGAAGTGCTTAAGGAACACAATCCCGATATGACTATCTGGGCGGTTGAGCCTGAAAATGCCGCCATTCTTTCGGGCGGTTCAA
>JAZSJE010000169.1:0-3550 GCA_045534135.1 Eubacteriales bacterium | reverse complement strand
ACGGTGTGTTCCGCACCGCCCCCACCGACAATCTTATTCTGCCCGGTATTGCAAGAGCCAACCTTATCCGCTTCTGCGGTATGCTCGGTATACCTGTGTGCGAAGAGCCCTTTAGCATTGACGAGTTGATGAATGCTGATGAGGTGATCGTCTCAAGCTCCGGCTCCTTCTGTCTTGAGGCAGTGGAGATTGACGGAAAGCCTGTGGGCGGTAAAGCTCCCGAGCTTCTGCGATCCATCCAGGATACTGCAGTTAAGGATTTTGAAGAATCCACGAAATAATTTAAATATTTGTCTAAAAATGGGGCTGTCGCAAGTCGGAATTAATCCGGCTTGCGACAGCTTTCACATGAAAAAGAAGGAAAAATCGGGAAACCAACTGTAAACAAGCAGTAAAAAAGGCACACAAAGATAAGGGTGGGTTAAAATCCATCCTTTTTGTGTGTATTAAAGTATAATAAGGTTTCGTTCAGACTACCTTTACATCAAATAAAGATTCACCAAAACGCCCGATTTCGATTCTGGCGCAAAGTTTACGGATATTGTAGGCAAATGCAAGAAGAAAAAACTGAGTTTCAGTCTTGTGTTTGCCTCGTGTCAAAAATCTTCTGAAGCCGTAATCCTCCTTGATTACACCAAATGCTCCCTCCACCTGTATCGATCTGTTTACCCGAAGCTGTATTCCTTCAGGTGTATTGATACGTTCAGTTGCTTCACGTTTCTGTCTTGCGAAGTTTTGAGAGACAGATATCTTTCTGTTTTCGTACTTGCCTTTAAAGCATTTCTCACGGTGGGGACATCCCGTACAGCTTTCGCAAATATAGTTTTGCTTCACCGTTTCATATCCGTTTTCGCTCTTTGACTTACTGTCGTAGGCGTAGCAGAGCTTTTTACCGCTCGGACAGGTAAAGCTGTCATTTTCGGGATCGTAGGGCATGTTCTCAACGCGGTATATATCTTTCCTGAACTTACGGGTCTTTTTTACCTCGTAATCGGCGGGCTTGATGTATGCGCTCTGTTCGTTCTTTTCAAGATAAGTATAGTTTTCCTCACTTGCATATCCCGCATCCGCTACGATGTTTTCGATCTTATGACCACATTTGTTCTGTACCCTGTCGAGAAAAGGCGACAGAGTTGTGGTATCTGTGGGATTCGGGAACAGACCGAGGCCTATGATGTACTCGCTTTCTACGCCGATCTGTACGTTGTATGCAGGCTTCAGCTGACCGTTCCTCATATGGTCTTCCTTTAGACGCATGAAAGTTGCGTCGTGGTCGGTTTTTGAGTAGCTTTTGCGCTTGCCGAGAGTGGTCCTGCTTTCTGTGTACCCCTCTTTACGCTCGTAAAAGTCGCTAAGAAGCTCAATATCACGTTGAAGCTGTGTTTTGTGCTTGCCTCTTCCGCTTACAAAGTTGAGGTTTATCATATTCGCCAAACAAACCAAGTGTGACAGACAGTCTTCAAGAGAAATATCTCCATCCAATGCATACCTTTCGGCAACTTCCGGGACTTCCTTGGCTATTCGCACTTCCAGTTTTTCAAGCTGTTTTGCCACTGCCTTTGACCACACGAACGTGTATCTGTTGGCGTTGGCTTCGATCTTCGTACCGTCTACAAACATATTTTTGTATGTAAGCTCTCCCATTTGATACAGCTTCTCTGTAAGCTGATAGAAAAGATCTTCCATCACTCCTGTAAGGCGTTCGTTTTGAAACCTCGCGATGGTACTATGATCCGGTACAGGTTCATTCTGCAAAATCCACATATAGCGTATATCGTGACGGCACGCTGACTCTATGTCCCTGCTTGAATATATTCCGTTCATGTACGCATATGCGAGCACTTCGAACATTGTACATGGATTTACTTTTCTCCATTTACGAACATATGCACCGTAAAGTTCGCTGTAGTCAAGTTCATCGCATATCTCTACAAGTTTTCGCACCGGTTCCTTCTCATCAATTTTTATTTCATAATTGAAGGGTAAAACTACTTGATTTCTGTCTCTCATTGTGGTATACTATCCTCGCTTTTAGGGTTGGTTTTGGTGCAACTTAATTATACCATAAAAGCAATGACCGGGCTATCCTTTTTTCGGATAACCCGGTCTTTTTTTGCAGAGCTTAGTGCGACAGCCCCTTTTTGTTTTTATTATTCTTTTCCGTTCCAGCAGTAGGTGCAGAGGCACTCCTTATCAATGCCGACAGAGTCAAGCATATCGTCAAGTCTGTTATAAACGAGCGAAGTGAAGTGAAGGCGCTTGCCTATCTCCTCGACCATTGCCTTATAACGCTCTGAATCCGGATCAGCGTACTCTGCGAGTATTTCATCGGTGATCTCAGCTTCTCTCTCCGCAATAACTCTGCGGGCAATAAGATCCATATCAGAGGTAGAACGGGAGAAATTAAGATACTTACAGCTGTAAAGAAGGGGCGGACAGGCGGGACGGACGTGTACTTCCTTTGCACCCTCTGCATAAAGGATCTCCGCTGTCTCACGCATCTGGGTTCCCCTTACTATGGAATCATCTATAAGCATAAGGCGTTTATCCCTTATCAGGTCAACTATAGGAATTATCTTCATCTTGGCAATAAGCTCACGGCTGCTCTGCTTGGGAGGCATAAAGGATCTGGGCCAGGTGGGTGTGTATTTGACAAGAGGACGGGAATAGGGAACTCCGCTCTCTGCCGCATAACCGATAGCGTGGGCTATACCCGAGTCAGGAACACCTGATATACTGTCTGTACGTTCCTTATCCGCCCTTGCCATTGCGGCACCGCATCTGTAACGCATATCCTCTACGTTTACACCCTCATAACAGGATGCGGGATAACCGAAATACACCCAAAGAAAGGCACATACCTTTTTCTTCTTCTCAGGGGGCATTATATCAACACACCCGTCAGGGGTGATATAAACTATCTCGCCGGGGCCAAGCTCCTTGTGATCAACATATCCGAGGTTGATAAACGCAAACGATTCAAAGGATGCACAGAAAGCACCGTCTTTTTTGCCGATCATAAGAGGAGTCCTGCCGTAAAGATCTCTTGCGGCATATATTCCCTCTGATGTCATTACCAGCATTGACATAGAACCGTCGATCTTTTTCTGAGCCGCTCTGATACCGGTAGGAATATCCTTTTCACGTGTTATAAGAGTTGCAACAAGCTCTGTAGCATTTATCTCACCCTTGCTCATTTCAAGGAATGTTGCATTTCCCGTTTCAAACAGCTCATTTACAAGCTCTTCAACATTATTTATCCTACCGACGGTGGTTATTGCAAAATTACCGAAGTGAGCTCTTACCATAAGAGGCTGGGGCTCTGTATCGGAAATACAGCCTATACCTATAGTACCGCTCATTTCTTCTATATCTCTCTCAAACTTAGTTCTGAAGGGAGAATTGGATATATTGTGAATAGCTCTCTGGAACTTGCCGTCTTCGCAAAGAACCATACCGCCTCTCTTTGTGCCGAGATGGGAATGGTAGTCAACACCAAAGAACAAGTCAAGGAAGTCGGATCGTAGCCATGTCGTTCTGGGGGCCAAGG
>JAZSJE010000189.1:0-3153 GCA_045534135.1 Eubacteriales bacterium | reverse complement strand
ATATATGATAAATCAGATAGTCGTATCGGGGATTTTCACGGTTGGAGCTTATATTTTCTTTCTGCTCTCACCGAGCACACGGGTTCTTTTCAGATATTCGCCCGATAATCTGTACCTATTGACCGCATTTTTCGCTCTGTTTATATTCACCTCGGTGCTTCATTGCTTTAACTGTCGGACCGACAGGCTAAAGATCTTCTCTGGGCTCTCGAAAAACAAAGCCTTTATTGCAATAATAGCTCTTGTATGCATAGTACAGATAGGATTTATATATCTTGGAGGAGCGGTGTTAAGAACAGCTCCCTTGACTGCTCAGGAGCTGAAAATAACGCTTTTGCTCTCGCTTTGCGTGATCCCCGTTGAGTTTATCAGAAAGCTTCTCTGCCGCCTTGGAGGAAAGAAAAACGGGTTTTAAGACCTATATCGTTTTTCTTGTTCCTTTCTTGAAAGAAAGAACCAAAGAACTTACTGACGGATTTGATATTGTTTTAAGTTTGAGAGCTGACATAAAAATTCACACAAACCAAAGCTTTCCCCGTTGGTTAAGCCTAAAAGATAGAGCGGAGCTCTCGAAATAAGAGCTCCGCTTTGTGTTTATTTAATTGTCGTCAGCCCGGCGAATATCTCCGTCGGTGCAGTGTACGGTATAGTTGCCGGTATCAGTGTTCCAATCCAGGCTTTTTTCAACAGCCTTCCATTCTGATTTTGGGCCTTTGAAGTGTATTGTCGTGAGTTGGGTGCAATCTGAAAAGGCATGATATCCAATGCTAGTGACGCTATGGGATATGGTTATACTCGTGAGTCCATAGCAATCGTTGAACGCATCACCTCCAATACTCGTAATAGGCAGATTTTTATATTTACCTTTTCATTTTTCCCTGATGTAAAGTAATTTTGAAAATAAAAAAGCGACTGCAAATATGCAGTCGCCCTAAAGATCTTATTAGTCTTGATCCTCGTCTGTTGTCTTTTCCTCTGCCTCGATCTCTGCCACGATCTGAGCACGTCTTTCGCGAAGGTCATCTATCTCCTCCATGACCGCAGCGATCTTTTCGGCATAAGATTCACCGTTCTTTATCTGCTTATAGGTAAGCTTACCGAGAAGCTCAAAGCCTGCATTCAGCTTTGCGTCAACAGCTCTCAGCTTTACGTATTTCTTTGCAGAGTCCGCAAACTCTCCCGTTTTCTCCACAGCAATATTAGCTGCTCTGCCTAAAGTATCTCGCAAACCGTACCAAGTTGCCATATTTACCTCCTACAAATTTTTACTTACACCTTTATTATACACCAAAATCCCAAAAAAGTAAAGCGATACGGATATTTTTTTAAAATCAGTTAACAATAAAATTAAAATTATCCATAAAGAAGGAGGCTCTTTTTATGAATATGGACAAGGATCAATACAAAAGATTTGCCATAGCTCATGCTCCCCGTTCACCTCTTGCAAGAGATTGTGTTTTTGCTTTTCTTTTTGGCGGTGGAATATGCGCTCTCGCTCAGCTTCTTTGCGATACGTATATGATGATCCCGAACACCTCTCGCGATGTCGCATCCGCTCTTACCTCGATCACTCTGATATTTATTGCCGTGCTTCTGACAGGCATTGGAGTTTTTGACAATATAGCTAAGGTCGCGGGCGCGGGGACTCTTGTTCCTATAACTGGATTCGCAAATGCGGTTGCCTCTCCCGCTATCGACAGCCGATCCGAGGGCTATATTCTCGGTGTGGGCGCGAAGATATTCACCGTTTGCGGACCTGTAATTCTCTATGCAACTGTTTCAGGGTTTATATATGGAGTTATATATTGGATAAGTGGGCTGATTTGATCAAATCAGCCCTTTGAGCTTTTTTTCTGCCTTTCTCACGTTCTCTACAAAGTAAAAGGCAACTATATGACCGTACACTCCTACTTTAATAGCTCGACTTTTTTCCTCGTATTCACTTCCTCTAAGCGCTACCTTTATTTCATCGGCACGGTCAAGGCACATCCTTGCTATATCATCGCACTCCGAGCTTGAATAGCATCTGAACACGGCAAGCTCGCCTGCGGTTCTTTGAGAGATAAATATAGCAAAATCCTCTATTTTTGAAAAATACCGTTCCTTTGCGCCCTCTCCATACATCACGCTATATAATTGATCGGGAAAATACGTAGGGCTTCCCTCCTTAGAGTCCGAAAAGTATATATACCCATTCCCGTCGGTATCCTCACCGCTTACCGCCAAGGCTTTGCTAAGCAATACTGAGCAGGATACTCTATCAGCGCAAGAGGACATACCGAATATCAATCCAAAAACTAAAAAAAAAGAAAGTGCCTTTTTAAACATTATCTACCCCATACTTTTTTTTAATTATATGCGGTAAAAGATCAAAAAAGCACTTTTTTGCTATGCTCTCTGACTGTCGCCTACCTCTACCCCGTCCCCCTTAACTACCTTCAGCAAGGTTTGAAGCAAAATTTTTGTATCAAGCGTCAGCCTTACGTTTTCAAGATAATATATATCTCTATTCAGCTTCTCCTCGTCATCAAGATTATTTCTACCGTTTATCTGTGCCATCCCTGTGATACCCGGGCGTAAAGCATATACACCGCTATCCATTCTCATTCGGTGTATATTTTCCTCCTCACAGATCAACGGTCGGGGTCCGATAAGACTCATATTACCCTTCAAAACGTTATAAAGCTGTGGCAGCTCGTCAAGGCTGCTGTGTCTTAGAAACATCCCCACTCGGGTTATATATTTTTTAGCATCGCCAAGCTCGGCAGCCGACTTTGACGGTGGTGCCGTAATATACATAGTACGAAACTTGTAGCACACAAATACCTCTCCGCCTCTGCCCACTCTTTTTTGCTTAAATATTGCACTTCCATTCGAATCTGAGCGAATAATAACCGCGATCAAGAACATAGGAATCAAAAGAAAAAATAAAAGCGTAAGTGAAATCACTATATCCAAGCTTCTTTTTACGAAGCGACAGTAGATCCTTTTTTCTCTCTTTTCTGTTTTCATGCTAACTCCCTCTTGAAGTTAGCATTTGTATTTTTCGAATTTTTATTCAAAAAGAAGGCTCGGCATATCACAGCCGAGCCTTTATATTTTTATTTTACGAGATCAACAAACTTGACCGAGGTCATTATCACGTCGGTTGTA
>JAZSJE010000024.1:0-10517 GCA_045534135.1 Eubacteriales bacterium | reverse complement strand
AAAGCGTAATCCATCATATTCGCCTTCCAACTCATCAAAGCGGGCTTCGATGTTGTCGGTGACTTCGGCGGTAGCGTAGTTGGATTGCTTTTCGAAACCGAGTTCAGAACAGAGGAGAACACAGAGGAGGTATTTGCCGTTTCAAGCGAGAACAGAGAAATACCTAAGGATGAATATATAGAGAGAGCTTATTTTGGTGTTCTTTCAAATACAGATAAAATAGATGAGCTTATAGGGGCAAGCGCTAACGGCTGGAAGACACACAGATTGACACGTCTTTCGCGTTCTATTATGCGACTTGCGGTCTATGAGATGCTTTTTGAGGAGGATATTCCTCACAGCGTTTCGATAAACGAGGCTATTGAGCTTACAAAGAAATTTGACGATCCAAAGGCTAAGGCATTTGTCAACGGAGTTCTCAATTCGGTAAAGGACAAGCTTGAGGCTCTTAAGGAAGAAAAATGAAAAGATGCTTTATCGGCTTTGACACGAGCAATTACACTACCTCAGCGGCAGTTTGCGACGAGGATGGCAGAGTAGTTGCGAATCTTAAGCTGCCGCTTCCAGTAAAGGACGGAGAAAGGGGACTGAGACAGTCGGACGCAGTCTTTGCCCACGTCAGAAATCTTCCAAGGATATCCGATACGCTAAGAGATGCGATAAAAGGATATACTCCTATTGCCGTGGGTGTTTCATCAACTCCAAGAATGGCAGAGGATTCCTATATGCCTTGCTTTCTGGCAGGCGAGGTCGCGGCACATTCGTTTGCGTCGGCTCTTGATCTGCCGATATACAATACCGCTCACCAGAACGGACACATAATGGCGGCACTTTATTCCTCGGGAGCACAGGAAAAGCTTTCTGAGGAAAGATTTCTTGCCTTTCACGTTTCCGGAGGCACGACCGAGGCTTTGCTGGTGAGTCCAAACGGTACTGATTTTGACGTAGAGCTTGTCGGTCAGACTAACGATATAAACGCAGGTCAGGCTATAGACCGCGTGGGAGTGATGATGGGACTCAAATTTCCTTGCGGACGTGAGCTTGAAGCGCTTGCCGCGTCTTACGTTGAAAGGACCGAAAGGAAGCGCATCTGTGTAGAAAATTGCAATTGCAGCCTGTCAGGGCTTGAAAATATGGCTCAGAAGCTTTATAAAGAAAGCGATGATAAGTCCAAGGTCGCGGCATTTGTTTTTGATTTTTTGTGCCGTACTATCAGTGAGATGACCCGTCAGATACTTGAAAAGCACGGAGAAATGCCGGTGCTTTTTGCGGGAGGAGTTATGTCAAACAAGCTTATGCGGGCAGAGCTTGGCGCAAAATATGAGGCTTATTTTGCAGAGCCTGAATTTTCCGCCGACAATGCGGCAGGTGTGGCACTTTTATGCCGAAAGAAATTTTTGAAGGGAGATAATTGATGTACTACGGACAGGATACTAAAGATCAGGTATTATCTGTTGGCGACGTTAACAGATATGTGAAAATGCTGATGGATAATGATGCCTTTCTGTCAAGTGTCAGTGTCCGAGGTGAAATATCAAATCTCAAATATCATACGAGCGGACATCTTTATTTTACTCTTAAGGACGCAGATGCAGAGTTGTCTGCTGTAATGTTTCGCTCGGCGGCTGCTTCTCTTGGATTTGCCGCTAAAAATGGAATGCAGGTAAGGGCATACGGAAAAATTTCGGTCTATGAAAAGAGCGGAAAATGTCAGCTTTACGTTTCGGCAATGGTTGACGACGGAAAGGGACTTCTTCAGTTGGAGTACGAAAAGCTTTTCAGAAAGCTTTCGGAGGAAGGTCTGTTTTTGGAGTCAAGAAAAAAGCCCTTGCCTAAAATCCCAAGCTGTATAGGAATAATAACCTCCCCCACGGGCGCCGCGGTAAGAGATATGATAAACGTTACGGGCAGAAGATGGCCTGCGGCAAAAATACTGCTTTATCCATCCTTGGTGCAGGGAGCGGATGCCCCCGAATCACTGTGCGGAGGTCTTGATTTTCTTAATGCCGATGCCAGCTGCGACGTGATAATAATAGGCAGAGGCGGCGGTTCGATCGAGGATTTGTGGGCATTTAACGACGAAAGAGTAGTAAGGGCAATTGCGGCATCGAAAATTCCCGTAATATCTGCCGTGGGACACGAAACAGATTTTACTCTGTCCGATTTTGCGTCTGATAAAAGAGCACCCACACCCTCGGCTGCGGCAGAGATCGCCGTTCCCGATAAGAATGAATTAAAGCTCAGGATAGACGACTCATTCGGACGAATAGAAGCTACGTTATCTGCGCTTATAGCCGCAAAGAGGAAAGCACTTGACAGTGACGCGAAGCGATTGGAGCTTTCCTCACCGTCAACAAGAGTAAAAAACGAGAAGAAAATGCTTATTGGCAGATACGAGCTTATTGAAAAAAGCATAACGTCATTGCTTGCCATAACAAGCGACGGACTTCGCGCAAGGGCAGGAAGGCTTGAAGCTATAAACCCATTGGCGATTCTTGCACGCGGATACAGCGTGGTAAGCGCTGAGGACGGAAAAATATTAAATAGCGTTACGTCCCTTAAGGCTGGCGAGAGGGTAAATATACTCTTGGCTGACGGAGAGGCGGATGCCCAGATATTAAAAACGAAAAAAAGCGCCAAGAGGACTCGAAAGGAGAAAACAAATGGCTGAAAATAAGGCAAATATAAGCTTTGAGGACGCAATGAAGCGTCTTGATAGGATATGTGAGGATCTTTCACGTGAGGGAGTTAACCTTGAGGATGCGCTTGCGCTCTATGAGGAGGGCGTAAAGCTTGTGCGCCAATGCAACAAAAAGCTTGAGGAAACCGAAAGAAAGATTAAAATTTTGCAGCTTTCCGCTGACGGAGAGCTTAAAGAGGAAGATTTTACAGCTTCCAATGCTTAAAGGGGGTATGCGGTATGCGACAGAATGATTTTGAAAAATTGAATAACGCTTTGGCGCATAACGCTGAGGATACCGAAAAGGCGCTCGCTTCATTCTTCGATGGTAAGAGCAATAGCGGAAGCCTTGCTACCATACGTGAGGCGCAGATCTACTCATTGCTTGGCGGTGGAAAAAGGATAAGACCCTTTCTTGTGAATGAGGTGTGCAGAATGCTTGGCGGAAGTGTAGAAGCATCTATGCCGTTTGCTATCGCGATAGAGATGATACACACATATTCGCTGATCCACGATGATCTTCCTTGCATGGACAATGACGATATGCGCCGCGGGAAGCCTACAAATCATAAGGTCTACGGTGAGGCAAATGCAGTTCTGGCTGGAGATGCTCTGCTGACAAACGCATTTCTTGCGGCTTCCTTGAACAAAGCAGTTTCACCTACAATAGCTATCAAGGCAATAGAGTGTATTTCCCGTGCGGCAGGAGATGCGGGAATGATAGGCGGTCAGGTTACAGATATCGAGGGTGAGGAGCGCGAGCTTGACTTTGATGAGTTGCTCGTTCTTCATTCGTTGAAAACAGGAAAGCTTATTGAGGCTTCGGCAGCGCTTGGGTGCTATGCGGCGGGATATGATGAGGAAAGCGATGAATTCAAGCACTGCTGTGCGTATGCAAGGTATATTGGACTTGCTTTTCAGGCTGTTGACGATCTGCTCGACGTTACGGGTGACGAGGCAACGGTAGGTAAAACGCTTTCATCGGATGCGCAGAACAAAAAAACGACCTTCCTCAGCTTTTACGATATTGACGGTGTAAAGCAATACGCGAGGGAGCTTACCGATAAGGCAGTAGATGAGATAGAGTCAATAAACAATTCGGAAATACTTAAGACGCTTGCGATGTATCTGTTAGAGAGAAAGAAATAATAGGGGATCGAAAAATGGAAGCTATTTTAGATGTTTTAAAAGATTTTATAAGAAATTACCTGCTTATAAGCGCGATAAGCGGATGGCTTGTGGCGCAGATAATAAAGCTTTTTACAGGAATGTATCAGCAGGGCACGATGTCCTTGCGAAAGGTGCTTTTCTCAAACGGAGGAATGCCCAGCTCGCACGTAGCAAGTGTTATATCTCTCGCAACGGCGGCATGCCTGAAGGACGGTGTTGGCTCGTCCACCTTTGCGATAAGCGCTATACTTGCAATGATCGTTATAAACGATGCGGTTGGAGTAAGATACGAAACGGGTAAGCAGGCGGTCCTTCTTAATAAGATAGCCAAAAAGCTTTTTTCAGGCGACGGAGAGCAGAAGCACGTAGCCCTTAAGGAGCTTGTAGGACATACACCCTTGCAGGTGGCTATGGGAGCGTTGCTCGGTATAGGCGTAGGAATTGCGCTGTATTTTGTAATGGTATAATATGCGGGCAGATATGTATTTGTCGGTAGCAGGGTATACCTCAAGCCGAAAAAAAGCGCAGGATCTTATAGATGCGGGCGCTGTGAAAATAGACGGAGTTACAGTAAAAAAGCCGTCAACACCGATCAATGAAACTATCGAGCATGAGGTGCTAATTGAGCAGGTCTTTCCTTACGTCAGCAGAGGCGGAATAAAGCTTCAGGCGGCTCTTGATGCTTTTGGCATTAACGTGAGCATGAAAAAAGCGGTAGACGTAGGCTCATCTACGGGAGGATTTACCGATTGCCTGCTCCAACGGGGCGCATCAAGGGTCATTGCGGTCGATTCAGGAATAGGACAGCTTCATGAAAGTCTGCTGGCGGACAGCAGAGTTAAATCGGTAGAGCATTTTAACGCAAGAGATCTGGATCTCGATGTTACGGAGGGCTATTGCGATATCGCGGTAGCTGACGTTTCATTCATATCGCAAACCTATATTATACCCCCAATAGTAGGTGTACTTAAAGAGGGTGGTATATTTGTAAGCCTTGTAAAGCCTCAATTTGAGGCGGGAAAACAGGCGCTTGGAAAGAATGGTATCGTCACGAATGGCGCGTATAGATTTCTGGCGGCAAAGCGAGTGGTAAATTGCGCGGTGAATAACGGCTTTGATTGTATAGGATTTATAAAATCTCCCATTGAGGGAGGCGACGGAAACAAGGAGTATCTGGCTTATTTTATAAAAAAGCAGACGCTCAGATCTACCGTTGACGACAAGACCTTAAAAATAATAACCTCACTTTAATTTTGGAGGGATATACATATGAACATAAAGAAAATAGCCATAGTCGCAAACTGCAATATTACCGAAAAGCTGTCTGCCGCTATGAGCGTTGCAAAGAAAATAGAGTCTAATGCCGAGGTGATATATATTCCCGAGGCATACCGCGACAGAATTATGCGTAGCCGTAATCATCTGCCGAAATTTCAGTACAAAACAAACGATGAGATCTATTCCGCGGCTGATCTTGTCATAGCTATAGGTGGCGACGGAGTAATGCTTGAGGCAGCGCGCAGAGCGGCGCCGACGGGAATAGCGATACTCGGTATAAACATGGGGCGCGTGGGATATATGACTGAGCTTGAAATGACCGAGCTTGATCTACTTGATAAAATATTTAAGGACGAATTTTATTTCGATGAGAGAGCAATGCTTCGTGTAGAAATAAAATCAAGCAAAAGACAAAGCCGTTTTTCCTCATATGCTCTTAATGAGGCTGTCATAGCAAAGGGAGCGACTGCGCGAATAATAGATCTCGAGCTTTCCGATAACGGAAGACTTGTGAGTGAATATAGAGCAGATGGTATAGTTGTGGCTACTCCTACTGGCTCAACGGCGTATTCACTTTCGGCTGGGGGACCTATTATAGATCCTAAGCTTTCCTGCTTTTGCGTCACACCAATATGTCCTCATTCGCTTGTTGCAAGACCGCTAATTTTCCCGGATAGTGCGGTGCTTGAGGTGAAAAACATATGCGTAAGAGAAAAGGTATTGCATCTTACGGTTGACGGAAAAGCTACGTTTGACCTCTTTTACAACGATACGGTAGTAATTACAAAATCTTCGGTTAAAGCAAAGCTTCTCAGAATAAAAAATGAAGATTTTTATTCCAAGATACGCATGAAAAAATTTGTTTGATAGAGGAATTGAAGTATGAAAGCACAAAGACACGCAAGAATATTGGAGCTTGTTTCAAAGCACGAAATAGAAACTCAGGAGGATATGATGAGTCGCCTTCAAGCAGAGGGCTTTAAGGTTACTCAGGCTACCGTATCCAGAGATCTTAAGGAGCTTAAGCTTACCAAGACGTTGACTGCGAGAGGTACTTACAGATATTCTGTAAATCACGGTAGACAGCATGCGGGAAGCGGAAAGCTTAATAATGCTATGGTAGACTCCATAGTGCAGGTAGATTACTCGTTTAACACCGTAGTTATAAAGACCTATCCCGGACTTGCTCAGGCGGTGGCTTCTGCCGTTGACGCGTTGAACATGCATAGCATTTTAGGCTCTGTTGCGGGTGACGATACGATAATCGTTGTTACAAGAAGCGTTGAGGACGCGGCAGAAATAAACGGTAAGATCAGGGAGCTGATGAAAACATTTTGAATGATCTGGCGAAAGGAGAAGGGCTATGATAGAATTTTTGCACATTGAAAACGTTGCCGTTGTAAAAAGCCTTGATATAGAATTCAAGGGCGGTATGACTGCGCTCACCGGTGAAACGGGTGCGGGAAAATCTATAATTGTTGATAGCTTGAATCTTCTTTCAGGCTCAAGGGCGGACAAGGAGCTGCTGCGCTCGGGCGAGAGCAGAGCAGAGGTCAATGCTTTATTTTCAGCTTTGACTCCCGAGGTTACCGAAAAGATCGAGGAGCTTGGCTTTGAGATCTCGGGCGGGAGCGTATCCCTTTCAAGAATATTAAATTCAAGTGGCTCCAGCGCAAGAATTAACGGTAGACCTATAACTCTCTCCATGCTTCGAGAGATTTCATCTTTACTGTTCGGTATTCATGGGCAGAACGATAATATGCTGCTTTTAGAGCCTAAAAATCACGTCAGAATACTTGATAGCTATGCCGACAATAAGTTAGCTATGGAAGAATATTCAAGCCTTTACAGCGAGGTTTTGCATCTTAGAGTTGAGCTTGACTCTTTGTGCCGTGACGTAATGGAGCAAAACCGAATGAGCGAAATGCTTAAATATCAGATCGATGATATTGATTCGGTGAAGCTACGTAAGGGCGAGGAGGAAGAGCTTGAAGCTCAGGCAATTCGTTTGAGAAGTGCTGAAAGGCTTAAAAAGTGCGCGGCTCTTGTAGAAA
The DNA here is from genome assembly GCA_045534135.1 of Eubacteriales bacterium. GTDB lineage: Bacteria > Bacillota > Clostridia > Oscillospirales > CAG-272 > HGM12713. The sequence goes on along the minus strand of JAZSJE010000024.1, from coordinate 3,335 downwards.
AGGCACTTAACGGTGGAAAGGGCATGGGAGCTATATATCTTACCGACAGAGCGGCAAGCGCTATGGAATCGGTAAGCGACGCACTTCCTGAAGCGCAGGTCTTGTCGCAAAGACTTTCTGACGTAAAATACGAGCTTGAGGATATTGCGCAGAGTCTTGGCGATGTTTTTGACATAGACGGAGATCCAGGTGCGAAGCTTGATAAAATTGAGGAAAGACTTGATGCTATTTCAAGGCTTAAAAGGAAATACGGAAGCACAATCGAGGAAATACTTTCCTTCAGGGCCGAGGCGGCAGGGAAGCTTGACCTCATAGAAAATGCGGAGGACAGAAAGATCGAGCTTGAGGAAGCTTTGCAAAAAGCAACCGATAAAGCTAAAGCTACGGCAAAAAAGCTAAGCGAAACAAGAAGACGCGCGGCAAAGGGGCTTTCACAAAGCGTTTGCGACACGCTTTCATTTCTTGATATGCCTAAGGTGAGATTTGAGGTGGAAATAAAATCAGGCAGAGAGCTTAATGCTTTTGGCATCGATGAGATAGAATTTCTTATATCCGCAAACCCAGGAGAGCCATTGATGCCGATGGCTAAGATAGCCTCGGGCGGTGAGCTCGCAAGAATTATGCTTTCGCTTAAAAACGTAATAAACATTTCCGATGGAATAGATACCGTAATATTCGATGAAATAGATACCGGTATATCGGGTAAGACCTCTCGCAAGGTTGGCGTAAAGCTTAAGGAGATAGGTCGCGGAGCGCAGGTAATATGTGTAACACATTCCGCGCAAATAGCTTCGCTTGCCGCACAGCATCTGTACGTTTCAAAGTCCGAAAAAGACGGCAGAACAGAAAGCGCCGTGCGTGAGCTTTCATCCGAGGAGCGCGTTATGGAGATAGCAAGAATACTCGGAGGAATAGAGATAAGCGAGGTACAGATAGCCGCAGCGAGAGAAATGATCGCAGAGGGCGAAAATTATTGAGAAAAAGAGAAAATTCCCTTGAAAAAATCCGAGTTTAGTAGTATAATAATAAAGTTGTGAATTCGCATAAGGAGATAATAAATGATAGCAATCAAACGAATGATCTCAGAGCAGATCGCAGACATACTTACAGGTATTAATCCCGATTGCGGTATAGATGCAGTTGCGGTTGAAAATATGCTTGAATATCCTCCCGATGAAAAAATGGGAGATCTGGCGCTGCCTTGCTTTAAGCTTAGCAAGCTGCTCAGAATGGCACCCGTAAAGATAGCAGCAAGCATTGCCGAGAGCTTTAAGGTCGAAGCGGTAGCAAGAGCTGAGGCTGTGAACGGATATTTTAACCTTTATCTTGACGGACAGTATCTGGCAAAAAAGGTTATAAGTGAGGTTAATTCCAAGGGTGAGAGATACGGAGCTCCCGATATAGGAGAGGGAAAAACAGTAGTTCTTGACTATTCCTCGCCTAACGTAGCGAAGCCCTTCCATATAGGGCATCTCGGTACTACTGTGATAGGTCATTCGCTCAAGCGTTTGCACGAGTTTGCGGGATATAAGTGCGTTGGCATAAATTATCTCGGTGACTGGGGCACACAGTTTGGAAAGCTTATAACCGCTTATCGCAAATGGGGTAACGCAAAGCTTATAGAAAATGGCGGAATAGACAAGCTTGTTGAGCTTTATGTTAAATTCCATGAGGAAGCAGAGAAGGACAGTACGCTCAATGACGAGGCCAGAGCAGAATTTCATAAGCTTGAGAGTGGTGATGAGGATAATATCAAGCTCTGGCGTTGGTTTGTTGATATAAGCCTTGCCGAGTATCAAAAAACCTACAAGCAGCTTGGTATAGAGTTTGACAGCTATAAGGGTGAATCCTTCTATACAGATAAAATGCCCGCGCAGGTACAGAAGCTTCGCGATATGGATCTTCTTAAAATTGATGACGGTGCGTCTATAGTTGATCTTGAGCCTTACGGAATGCCCCCCTGCCTTATACTCAAAAGAGATGGCTCCACGCTTTATCCTACAAGAGATATAGCGGCGGCAGTTTACCGAAAGGAAACATACGATTTCGATAAGGCAATATACGTTACAAGCGCAGGTCAGAGCCTGCACTTTGCACAGTGGTTCAAGGTGGTTGAGCTTATGGGCTATGATTGGTTCGATAAGCTTGTTCACGTTCCATATGGCACTGTAAGTATAAACGGTGAAAAGCTTGCAACAAGAACGGGTAACGTAATTTTGCTCCGTGATCTTTTTGCGCAGGCTATTGCAAAGGTCGAAAGCATTATGGAGGAGAAGAACCCTAATCTTCCCGATAAGGATAAGGTTTCGGAGGCAGTAGGTGTTGGGGCTATAGTGTTCTACTATCTTTCCAATAACAGAATACGCGATATAAACTTTATGATGGAGGATGCGCTGAGCTTTGAGGGCAATACGGGTCCCTACGTTCAGTATACCTACGCGCGAACATGCTCGGTTCTTTCAAAATCACCCGATTGTGATATGTTGGCTGAGCTTAAGATAAGCGCTGAGGAGGAGATCTCGCTTCTTAAGACGCTCACGCGCTTTGAGGAGGTTGTAAGAGAGGCTATAGATGCTTACGAGCCCTCGATCGTTACAAGATATATACTCGACGTTGCGGGAGCATACAACAGATTTTATCATAACTGCTCTATTCTCGGAGCTGAGGACGAGAGCGTAAAGAATACAAGGCTTGCGTTGACACGTGCGGCTAATACTGTTCTCGGTAACGCGTTTGGGCTTATATGCCTTGCAAAAACAGAAAAAATATAATTTACTAATATAGAGAGGTACAAAATGTCAGGACACAGCAAATGGGCTAATATCAAGCATAAGAAGGAGAAGACCGACGCGCAGAAGGCTAAGGTGTTCACAAAAATAGGTAAGGAAATAACCATAGCGGTTAAGGAGGGCGGTGGAGATCCCGCGTCTAACTCCAAGCTTCGTGACCTTATACTCAAGGCTAAATCGAACAACGTTCCTAACGACAATATAGAAAGAACTATAAAGAAGGCACTCGGCTCTACGGGAGAAAACTATGAGGAGGTAGTTTACGAGGGATATGGTCCCGCAGGAATTGCGGTGATCGTTGAGGCTACCACAGACAACCGTAACCGTACCGCCGGAAACGTAAGATCCTACTTTTCCAAGTACCACGGAAACATGGGACAGAGCGGTTGCGTATCCTATCTGTTTACCGATAAGGGAGTTATTATCATCTCCAACGAGGATGAGGATATTGACGAGGATAAGCTTATGGAAACTGCGCTTGAGGCAGGAGCAGAGGATTTTGCTGCCGAGGGAGAGGTTTTTGAGATCTATACCGAGCCCGACGAT